>JBGSKZ010000844.1:0-2475 GCA_041741035.1 Treponematales bacterium | reverse complement strand
GGCGAGCAGGGCACCGCTGTCGTGAAGGGCGCCGGTGCTGCCCGTGCTGCCGAGCGCAAGCAGGGAGGAAAGGCCGTGCCGCTCCCAAAGGCCCGATAAGCGCTTAGCGGCCAGGTCCAGGGCTTCCTCCCAGGAGGCTTGGCGGAAGAGTCCGGATCCCCTGGGGCCGCTGGCTATGAGAGGCGCTCGCAGGCGGTCCGGCGCGTAGTGGGCGCGGCGCAAAAGGTAGCCCCGCGGGCAGGGCTTCAGGTATGGCCCCGACGCGGGATTATCCTTGAGCCGGACTACCCTGCCGTCCTCCACGACGGCGAGGAGGGGGCAGGCGTTGCCGCCGCAGTCCTTGCCGCAGAAGCTGGGGAGTTCCCGAAGGCTCAGAGCGCCTCCACCCGCACCGCGCTCAGCTTGAGCGGCGCTATCTTGGACAGTGGGTCCAGATTATCCCGCGTTAGCTTGTTTACGAGCGCGTCGGGGAAATGGAAGGGCATGAAGGTCTCGCCCGGCGTGACGCCCTCGTCTATGCGCAGGGTGGTATCCAGCGTGCCGCGGCGCGAGGACACGCGCACCCTCTGGCCGTCCGAAAGCGAGGCGCGCGATGCGTCGTCGGGATGCACGAGTATGTAGGAGTCCTTGGCGAAGGCCGAGAGCGGCCCGCTCCGGAGGCTCATCGTGGACGAGTGGTACTGATAGAGTATGCGCCCGGTGTTCAGGAGCAAGGGATAGTCGCGGTCCGTCTCCTCCGCGCCCGAGGCGTAGGCCACCGGCGTAATGCGCGCGAGCCCGTCAGCCGTGTTGAAGCGCTCCAGGAAGAGCGTGCCCTGTCCGGGGTGGTCCTCCGCGGGGCAGGGCCACTGTATGCCCGCTTGTTCAAGCCGCGCGTAGCTTATCCCGGCTACGATGGGCGCGGCCTGCCGTACCTCGTTCCATATTTCCACGGCGGACGCGTAGTGCTTATCGCCGCTTCCCGCGCCTATGGGCCTGGCCATGCGCCGGGCGAGCTCCTGGATTATCCAGGAGTCCTCGCGGGCGTTTCCGGGCGCGTCCACGGCCTTGCGTACGCGCAGCACGCGGCGGTCGGAGTTGGTAAACGTGCCGTCCTTCTCGGCGAAGCTCGTGGCCGGAAACACCACGTCGGCTCTCGCGGCCGTAGGGGTCATGAATATGTCCTGCACGGCCAGGAATTCGAGGCGCTCCACGGCCTCCTCGACGTGGTTGAGGTTCGGGTCGGTATGCAGGGGGTTTTCGCCCATGACGTAGAGGCCGCGTATGAGGCCGTCGCCCGCCGCCTTGATGATCTCCACCGTGGACAGGCCTCGCGCGCCGGGCAGCTCTTTGAGCGGATAGCCCCAGAGCGCGGCTATGCGCGCGCGGTTGGCCTCGTCCGCGGCGGGTATGTAGCCGGGGTAGAATATGGGCGAGGCGCCCATGTCCGTGGCCCCCTGCACGTTGTTCTGGCCGCGGGGCGGGCTTATGCCCGCGCCCTCCCTGCCTACCTGGCCCGTAGCCAGCATGAGGTTTATGAGGGCGAAGACGTTGTTCGTGCCCACGGCCTGCTGGCTCATGCCCATGCCCGTGGCTATGATGGCCTTGCCGGCCTTGGCGTATATCCTCGTCGCCTCGCGCAGCTTTTCTTCCCCCACGCCGCACACCCGCTCCACTTCGGCAGGGGTATAGGGCTCCACGGCGGCCCGCAGTTCCTCAAGCGCGGCCAAGCCTCCGGCCACGCGCTTTTCCACGAAGCCCTCGTTTATCCATCCCTCGGCCAGGGCCACGCGGGCCATGCCGTTGAGCAGGGCCACGTCCGTGCCCAGGCGCGGCTGCAGCCACACGTCGGCCTTGTCGGCGAAGGGCGTCCAGCGCGGGTCTATGACCACGAGATGACCTCCCTTGGCCAGGCCGCGTTTCACGTAAGTAGCCGTCACCGGGTGGGTCTCGATCATATTATTGCCTATGATGAGCACGCAGTCCGCGTTTTCGTAGTCCTGTATGGAATTGGTGGCGGCCGCGTCGCCGAGCGCCTTGAGCATGGCCGTAACCGTGGAGGCGTGGCAGAGCCGGGTGCAGTAATCGAGGTTGTTGGTGCCGAAGGCCACGCGCACGAATTTCTGGAAAAGGTAATTGTCCTCGTTGCTGCACTTGGCCGAGGAATAGCCGGCGAGCGCGTTGGAGCCGTATTTTTCCTTGATGGACAGGAAGGCCTTGGCGGCCGTGTCGAGGGCTTCGTCCCAGCTCGCTTCCCTGAAGCGGCCGTTTTCCTTGATGAGGGGCACGGTGAGGCGCTCGGGGCTGTGCACGTAGTCGTAGCCGAAGCGGCCTTTCACGCAGAGCCTGCCGTCGTTGGGCAGGACGCCCTCTACGCCGTCCGCGCGCACGATGCGGCCGTCGAGCACGGAAAGCTCAAGCTGGCAGCCTACGCCGCAGTAGGAGCAGGTGCTCTGTACCGAGCGGAGACCAGCTGAGGTTTGGCCACCGCGCGCG
>JBGSKZ010000843.1:0-4500 GCA_041741035.1 Treponematales bacterium | reverse complement strand
CGGGGGCTCCGGCCAAGGCGCAATCCGCGGCGAAGGCCTCCGCCTCCGCGTCCGAGGCGGCCACCACGAGGAATTTAGCCTTGGGCAGCGATCGCGCCGCCGCGGCCACGAGGACGGAAGCGAGGGGAGCCTCAAGCTCCGAGCAGTCTATGGGAAAGGAGCCGCGCTTGAGCGCGTCCAGGAAAACAAGCGATGGGGGGTGGCTAGCGAGACGTTGTGCGAAAGAAGGCAAGGGTAAGGTGTTCATATAAATCTTCCGACAATTGAAGAAGGATTGCGCCGGGCCTATACTACCTCAAAGGCCTAAAGCGCACAAGGAGACGACTACGGTGCATGTCCGAAAAATCATACTGGCGGCTTTACTCGGCGCTATACTCCTGGCCTCCGTTTCGGCGCAGGCGCAGCTGTCCATCAGCCTCTACGACAAGCGCATCTATATGCCAGGCTCCGAAATCCCGGTAAAGGTGACGATACGCAACGACACGCCCCTCACCTACCGCTTCAAATTAGCCGAGGAACGCAGGCACTCCGTGGGCTTCGACCTGCGCAGCCTCTCTAATCGCGCCATACAGGCCAGCGACGCCTGGAAGCGCGCCATGGCCTCCAGCTCGCCCGTGTACTACCGCGAGCTGTCCCTGCTGCCCGGAGAAGAGTATTCCTTCATAGAAGACCTGCGCGACTACGTGCATATAGACGAAGCGGGCGCGTACGTGCTCCGCTGCAGCTTCTGGCCCGAACTGAGCTCAGGGGGCGTCGCGGGCGCGCTCCAGTCCAACGCTTTATCGCTGTCGCTCAGGCCCGGCGTGCCCTCTCCCGCGGCGGCCCAGCTGTTCAAGGCCGACACGGCCGAAATACTCAAGCCCGAGCGCATAAGCCCCGACGAGGTGGTTATCCGCACGATCAACGCCAGGCAGCGCGGGCAGTGGAACGAATTCTTCCTCTACCTCGATATAGAGAGCCTGCTCCTGGGCAACCCGGACAAAAAACGTGCCTATACGCGGGAATCCGACGACGGCCGGCGCAGGATGCTCGAAGCCTATAAGGCCGACCTGATGGCCAGCGTGGTCGATCAGGATATCATCGTCATACCGAGCAGCTTCGAAATCAGCGAAACGAGGTACAAGCCTAACGCGGGCACGGTGACGGCCATACTAAAATTCGCCTACGATGGCTTCAGCATGGTAAAACAGTATAGCTATGAGCTTGAGAAGAGGGACGATATCTGGTATATAATCGCGTATACCGTATTGAATAAAGGTACCGAATGAAGGCTCTGCTAATCGTAGAAAACGATGATATAGCGAAACTCGCCTCGTTTTACCTGCGGCCGCTCGGTCTCGACACCATACGGTATAGAGATCCCCTCAAGGCGCTGGATAATCTCGAGGAGCTCGAACCCGACGCCCTGATCATGAGCGCCCGCGATTTCCCTCGGCATTGGAAATCTATCGTCGTCAATATACGCGCCACGCGTCCCAAGACCGAATGCATAATCATTATCCTTAAAGGCGAGTATTTTCCCTTCGAGGAGGCGGCGAAAGCGGCCTATCTCGAGGTGAACGGCGTGGTCAAGGAGGATTTCTCCGACCGCTCCGAACTATCGCGCTTCCAGAAAATACTCAAGCGCTATGTTGAGCTCGACGAGTCCCGGGCTTCCGACCGCCTCGAGCCGGGCGAATGGGACAGGCTGGACTTCGCCTTCGGCCATCCCCGGAGCATGGCCACCATTTCCGGCCGCATAGAGACGATATCGCTTACCGGGCTCTCGTTTATCGCCGACTACCCGGCCCTCGTCGCCGACCTTGAGCCGGATATGATCATCCAGGACGGATCGCTGAGGGTGGACCGCGAAATCCTTGCCTGCCCCTGCCGTATCGTGCGCAACGGCGCGATAATGGCCTTCAAATTCGAGGGCATGGTTAAAAGCGACCTCGAAAAGCTGGATTCATACCTGAAAACCAGGACCGACAGGGAAATAAATAGGCTGTTGAAAAGATAACTATCATCTGCTACTATGGCGGCTATGAATACCAAGGTTCCCTGCGCGGACGAGCTCTTGACCGAATACGCGAAAAAGCTCAAAGCCGTCGGACATCCTATACGCTTACGGCTCCTCTGCCTCATATCCCGCGAAGAAGACCCTTGCGTATCGGACCTCTGGCAATGCCTTAAGCAGCCTCAGCCCGTCATTTCCCAGCACCTCGCCATACTCAAGGAAAACGGCATCGTCGAGGCGGAGGTTCAGAAGACCCGCCGCGTCTATTCCATAGCCGATCCCTTTATCAAAGAGCTGGTAAAAAAAATACTTACGGAAGCCGAGAAGAAGAAACCCGAAAGCCTATAGCCCTATGGCCTCTGCGGCGCCGGCGCGGCCCTGCGCACGGCTCCGCTGGGATCCACGAGGCGTTGCCTCGCCAAGGGGCCGTAAGGGACCTCGGAATAGGCGGCTAGGCTCGTCCATAGCGCCTGGGCATGCTGCCGCGCGTTAGCCACGTAGAGCGCGTCCGCCAAGGCCATAAGCATGCGTTCCAAATCCTGCCCGTCCAGATAGTCCCGCACCGTCGCCTGCGTTTCCGCCCGAGCTAGAAAATCGTCCAAGCCCGCCCACAGGTAATCGCTATCCCTTTGCCGCAGCAGGGCGATGGCCCGCGTCAGTATCATGTTCAGCGCTATGGCGGATCGAATGAGGGCGTGGGGCCTGCCCCGCTCAAGGTAGTACTCGGCCAGGGCCTTATTCGCCCTCAGGGTAAAGCCGGGTTCTAGCCGGTAGAGCGTGAGGAAGCGGTCGGTCCCCTGGGCCAACAGGGTAGCGCGCATGGCGTTCTGCAGCGAAGCGTCTATCCGCGTGCCGTCGCCCGTCCGTTCGTCCTGGACTATGCGGTCCATGGTGCGTTCCCAATCATTGAGCCCAGCGTCGCGTAACGCGTACAGCTCCGCGAGTTCATATAGGATACTGTACGATTCTTCGGGTATATCGAGGGCCTCCCTCATGTCGAAGGCCCTGAGCAACTGCCTTTCGGCGATGGCGAGCTCGCCCTCCAGAAGGAACACCCTACCCTTCCAAAGTTCCGCTTCGGGGTAGCGCGCGAGCGTCTGCAAGGCGGAGCCCAGCGCGTCCAGGGAGTCCTTCAACGCCTCGAGGGGCTGGTATTCGAGCACGAGGAGCAGTACCTCGATGAGCGCGCGGTGGCTGTCGCTTATGCGGCGCTCCTTAAGCGCGAGAAAGCGCTGGCGATAGCTCGCGCCCGCCGCCTTCACGATAGCCTGGTACTCTTTTTGCAGGAAGTCCTCGGCGGCGAAGGCGTCAAGGAGGGCCTGCAATGAACCGGCCGCGTTACGGGCAGCCTTGGCCTCAAGGGCAAAGCCGAGCCTGGCGCTGGCCGCGGTAAAGCTCTCGCGCCGCGCGCTTATGGCCCGGTCGAAGGATACGAGGGCCGCGCCGAAGTCTTTCCGCGCATAGGCCTGCTTGCCCTGCTCCAGGTGCAGCCAGGCAGGCTGGCTTTCCCAGGGCTGCAGAAGGCCGGCCTGAGACCAGGCGGCGGAGCTTCCGAGGAGGAGGAGACACAGTAGGGCTAAGCCGAGGGACTTTATATTCATAGGCGCGCTAATTCCTCTCCAAATATAGTATCGGCAGAGGCGGCGTCGCAGTTGCGCACGATTTGCCCCTTGCGGAAGATGATAACCCTGTCGCCGGCGCCGGTAATGCCTAAGTCGGCGTGCCTGGCCTCGCCCGGCCCGTTCACCGCGCAGCCCATCACCGCTATGCTTACGGGCTTCCTGATGGCGTATATGGCGTCCCTCCAGCGCGCGGTAAAGGCATGGGTATCGAAGCCGGCCCTGCCGCAGCGCGGGCAGGAAATTATATCCGCGCTTTGCCGCGTGCCGGTAGCCAAGGCCACGATCTCCGCGCCGGCGAGCACCTCGTTCTCCGCTTCGTCAGAAAGCGATACCCTGATCGTGTCGCCTATGCCGTCGGCCAGGAGGCCATACAGGGCCACAGCGCTGCGCACGCAGCCCTGCACCAGGGGGCCGGCTTCCGTCACCCCGATGTGCAGCGGAATATCGTGGCGACTCGCGAAGAGCCGGTTAGCCCGAACCGTCTCCTCTACGCCGGATGCTTTCATGGATACTATAACCGCGCTAAAGCCTAATTCGTCGAGCGCCGCCACTTCGCGCTCCGCGGCCGCGACTATCGCAACCGCACGGTCCGGCTCATCCTTTAAGTCAGCGGGCAAAGACCCCGCGTTTACGCCGATGCGTATGGGAACGCCCTTGTCGGAGGCCTTGGCCGCCACTTCCCTGAGCTTCCAGGGCTCGCCGAGATTGCCTGGATTAACCCGTATCTTGGCTATAGGGAAGTCCATGCAGCGGAGCGCTATGCGCCAGTCGAAGTGAACGTCGGCCACCAGAGGCAGGTCCACCATGCCCGCCAGCGCGCCGAGCAGCTCGGCCTGCCCAAGGTCCGGCGCGGCGAAGCGCAGTATGCCGCAGCCGAGGCCG
>JBGSKZ010000842.1:0-2649 GCA_041741035.1 Treponematales bacterium | reverse complement strand
CGGAGGGCTCCATGATGGCGAGGCCGGGCACGGCGCGCATGAGGGCCAGGTCCTCGAGGGGCATGTGGGTGCCGCCGTTGAAGGCGGCGGTGACGCCGGGGTCGGTGCCCACGAGGGTAACGTTGAGGCCCGCGTAATTGGCGGAGAGGAAGAACTGGTCGTAGGCGCGGCGGCTGGCGAAGCAGGCGAAGGTAGCCGCGAAGGGCTTCTTGCCGGTGGCCGAGAGGCCCGAGGCTACGCCGACGAGGTTGGCCTCGGCCACGCCCACGTTGACGAAGCGCTCGGGATAGGCCTTAGCGAAGGGGCCGGTGCCGGTGGCCCGGGCCAGATCCGCTTCTACCACGCATATGCGCGGGTCGTGGGCGCCGAGCTCCACGAGGGTCTGGGCGTATACCGCCCGCATTTCTCTATCAGCCACGGGAGGCCTCCTCGGATTTCATGGCGTTCAGGCAGGTTTCAAGGTCCGCGGGGGTAAAGGCAGCGTTATGGCTCTCCGCCTTGCCCTCGAAGGCGGGTATGCCCTTGGCCTTGACGGTGTCCAGCACGATCATGACCGGCTTGCCCTTTACCGAGCGGGCCTCGAGTATGGCGGCGTCGAGGGCGGCCAGGTCGTGGCCGTTAACCTTGATGGCCTTCCAGCCGAAGGCTTCCCACTTGCCCGCTAGGTCGCGCAGGCCCATGACGCTGTCCGTGGAGCCGTCTATCTGGAATTTATTGCAGTCGGTAAAGGCTATGAAGTTGTCCAGGGCGTAGTGCGCGGCGAAGGCCGCCGCTTCCCATACCTGGCCCTCGTCGCTCTCGCCGTCGCCTATGATGGCGTAACAGCGGCGCAGGCTGCCGTCGGGCCGCGGCCCTTCCATGCGGAGGCCTAAGGCTATGCCGGCGGCGGCCGAGAAGCCCTGGCCGAGGGAGCCGGTGCTCATGTCCACGCCGGGGGTGAGCTTGCGGTCGGCGTGGCTGGGCAAATGGGTGCCGCCCTTGTTGAGGGTGCTTAAGAGCTCGCGCTTAAGGTAGCCCTTCTCGACGAGGGCCGCATAGAGGGCGGGGCCGGCGTGGCCCTTGGACAGCACGAACATGTCGCGGTCGGGGGCCTTGTCGTTTGCGGGGTCCAGGCGCAGGTGCCTGAAGTAGAGCGCGGCGAGCGCCTCCACTATGGACATGGAGCCGCCTATGTGTCCTATGCCCAAGGCCGCTATCGATTCGAGGCAGCCTACGCGTATGGCCTTGGCCCGCAGGGCGAGCTCCTTAAGTTCGGCCTGGCCGGCCGCCGCCGTGGGTACGCTTCTGGTCATGTGGTCACCTTCGACGCGCTGCCGTCCATAAAAGCCTTGCTCTTGTCTCCCACCCAGTAGCGTTCGCCCGCTATGCACCAGATGAAGCAGAGGGGATCGTCGTGGCTGAACACAGGATGGTAATTGAGCAGGGGTATGGTAACGTGGGAGCCTATTTCTACGCCCTTGACGAAGGTGAGCTTCTCGTCGTCCTCGTATACCTGCATGGCGCCATTGCCTTCTATGAAGGAATAGCACTCTTCCTGGTCGGTATGGTTGTGGGGCGGCCAGGCGCGGGAATGATCCTCGTAGAAGGTGTAGCCCGCCATGAAGCGGTCGGCCTCTTCGGCCACGTCGAACATGAGGTGCACCTTCTTGCGCTTGAGTATGCGTATGCGCGTAGGGTCGTCCTTGAGTTCCGCCCATTTGCGGTGCTGCACGGGATGCTCCTTGTCGGCCGCCGCCCGGTACAGGTAGAGCTTGGCGGGCTCCGCTCCGGCCTCGCAGGAGAATTCGGCGCCGCGCGTGATATAGAGCACATCGTAGTGGGACAGCTCGTAGGCCTTGCCTTCCACGCTGAGCGTGCAGGGGCCGGCGAGGTTGAACACGAGGGTCTCTTCCGTCTTGTGGCAGAGGCTTTCGATGCGCGCGTTGACGATATCGAGTTCCGCCAGGGAAAGGAGCTCCAGGTTCGAGTCCTTACGATTGAACACTTCCCGCAACACAGCTCTGCTGTCCCGGGCGTGAAAAAGTTTTCCTTCTTTGACGGCCATTGCCGCCTCCTATTGGTTAAAGTCTTTAACTATTATATCATATACAAAAGTTTTGACAAGGACTTACGGAGCGCGCGGCTCCATGCTATCTTTTTTATTCCGGCGCATAAAAAAGCGCCCTGGAGGTACCGTTATGCTTCTTGACGAACTGCGCCGAGCCAATCCCGGCCTTACGCTCTTTTCCAGCGCCGATCCGGCGTTCGCGCCCTATGGCGAGCGCGTGGAAGGAAGCTGGCCGGCCCTCGTGGCCGCCCTTGAAGCCTACGCGCCTATACCGGAACAGGGCGTCGTGTATGTGGGCAGCCACCCTCCCCTCGAGGCCTGCGCGGACGCGGAGCGCATGCGTAGCCTGGTATTCGGCGGCCTACCCGTGCAGCTGGGCTATTGTTCGGGGCGCAACTCCACGCTGAACGGCCTTGAATACCATAAGGCCAGCGAGGTGATCGTGGCCGCGGACGACCTGGTGCTCCTGCTCGCGCTGCGCGGCCAGCTGAGCCCGGGGGAGCGGGGCCCGGGGCTGGAATCCTCCGAAACCGTAGGCCTTTTCCTCGCGCGCGGAGAGGCGGTGGAGCTCTACTCGGGCACCATGCACCTGGCGCCCTGCC
>JBGSKZ010000841.1:0-2202 GCA_041741035.1 Treponematales bacterium | reverse complement strand
TCACTGGGCGGTCGGTCGCGCCCGCTATGAAGAGCCGCCTGGCCTGCGTGCCCGGAGCCTCGACGGCGTAGCGCGCGGCGAGCTCGTCGAGCTCCTTGCGCACTTCCCGCCACGATGCGTCATCGCAATGGAGGGTGTAGTCGAAAAGAAAGCCCTGCTCGTCGTTCTTAACGCCGCCCGGCTTGCCTTCCGCCGCGCCTTCGGCCGACAGGGTGCGCTCCAGGAAGGCCTTGAGCCCTTCCTTAAAGCGCCTGGCAATCATGCGCGACAGCTCGTCGCGCAATGAGCCGCCGTCGTCCTGGTCCTGGCCGCCCTGTACCGAATACTGCCGCGCGGCCGGTTCGTAATAGCGGGCTATTATGCCGTTCACGGTGTCGGTGTGGTCGAGCACCACGATGCCGGCGGCTTCCAGTATGCGCATATGGTAGTGGGCCTTGCCCGGGCCGTCGCCTAAGAGCCGCGCCACCTCGGTGGCGGTGCTCGGCTTTCCTAAGCGCCGCAGGGCGTGGAGGAGCTTCATCCTATAGGGATGGGTAAAAGCCTTTATGCGCTCTTCGCTATCCAGCGCCAGTTCGTCCCGCATGGTTCTATCCTTATATCGCCCGTTCGCCGTAGGCGCGTTTTCGCGCCTACGCGCGCTAAGCCTAGGATAGGTTCAGCGTCATTGCGCGTCAAGCGCGATTTCCCCCTGCGGCGGCAGGTCGGGCCTCAGCTCCGCCTGTATGGCGGGCCTGCTCAAGGCGAACAAGGTCACAAGGACGGTGCCCAGGCCCAAGGCCATGAACAGCGCGGGTATGCCGATCAGCTCCGCGGCGGCTCCGGCGAAGGCCGCGCCTAGGGGCATGGCGCAGGTAGCCGCCACGCTCAAGGCCGACATGGTGCGGCCCATGAGCTGCGGCGGGGTCTTTTCCATCAGGTAGGCGCCTATGGTCGCGTTTACCAGGGGAAGGCTCGCGCCGGTAAGGAAGGACAGCGCGCCGGCAAGGCCGAGCCTGAGGGCCGCGGTAGGAAGGAATACGGGCAGCGCGAAGCACGCGTAGAGCGCGCCTATGCACATAAAGCCCGTCAGGATGAGCCGAATGCGCCGGGCCTTGCCGCCGAATTTGGCGAGCGCCAAGCCGCCAAGGGCCATGCCGGAGCTAAAGCCTATGCCGAGCACGCTCATGCCTATGGGGCCTGAGCCCAATACATCCTTGACGAAAGCGGGCTGCAGGGCGCTGAAAGGCACCAAGGCGAAGTTGGCGAAAACCGCGAGGAGCACGGTGATGCGCACGAGGCGGTCTTGCCTCAAGAAGGCGAAGCCCTCCCCCATGTCGCGGACGAGGGAGCGTATATCCAAGGCGCCGGGCTTTGGCCCGGGAGCGCCCTCGGCCGGCTCTCGTGCGCCGTCGCCCTTCAGCCTGATGCCCGCTATGCCGAGCGCCGCGAACAGAAAGGTGCCGGCATCAATCGCAATAGCGCCGGCTATGCCTATCGTGGCGAGGAAGAAGCCCGCGAGACCGAGGCCCGCCAGCTCGGCTATCGAGGAGGCGGACTGCGAGAGGGAATTGGCTTCCATATAGGCGTCTTTGGGCACGAGGCGCTGCATGAAACTCGCGCTCGCCGGATGGGCGAAGGCTTCGACCGTCGAGTTGAAAAATACGAAAACGAATATCATCCAGCTTTCCAACGCGCCCGCCGCGTATACCGCGGCCATCAGCCCCACGCCCAGCGCCCGCGCGAAATGGCCGGCGACCACGACCGGCCTCTTAGGCAAGCGGTCTACGACCGCGCCGGCAATAAAGCCAAAAAGCAGGTTGGGTATGCCGCTTACGGCGAATACCGTACCCATGAGTAGGGTAGATCCGGTAATCTCATACACCATCCAGCTGAACGCCACGGTGTCTATGGAATCGCCGAACCTGCTTACGGTATTGGAAACGAGCGCGGTCATGTAGCCGCGATGCCCCATTAAGCCCTTGAGACCCGTTCGTTCCGGAGCGTCCATTGCCGCCTCCATGCTTGTCGCCGCTCGATCGCGGGCCCCATGCGGGCGCCCCTCGCGCGGTCGGAATAGCCCGGCGCATACGCCATCGGGCAGGCATAGTATAACATTCAACTTTATTGAACGTCAAACAAATATTGAAGCAATACCCCGGACGAATACCCGCTGGGCACGGCGACGCGCTGCCCGCGTAGAAAAAGCGGTCAGGGGCAGGGCCG
>JBGSKZ010000840.1:0-1221 GCA_041741035.1 Treponematales bacterium | reverse complement strand
CGAGCTCGGCCACCCAGTCGGCGCCCGCGAAGCCCAGGTCGCGGCTGCCCGCGGCCAGCATCTCCACGATATTCTGCGGCTTGAGCACCTTTACGTCCACGCCCTCAAGGAGGGTGGACGGCCTGTAGTCCCGTTCGCCCACGCGCAGGGGCAAGCCCGCCTCGGCCATGATGCGCAGGACCCCGTCCTGCATGCGGCCCTTAGGCAGCGCGAGCCTCAAGTTTCCGTCGTTCCTATCCATATACGAGCTCCTTTCCGAGCGGCCCGGGGTTTTTGCCCGGGACAAAGAAAAACCGGCCTGTCGCGGCCGGCCTTCGCTTCCGTATATGCCCGGAAAACGAAAGCGCCGGCCCAGGCGGCCGGCGCGTCGTTAGCGGGAAGCCCTAGGGGCTCCTAAGCGCAAACGATCATCGCGACCGCGTTGGCGTGGCCGTGATGATGGAGATGCGCGAACTGTACAACGATGATGTTACTCATTAGAGAAACATATACACGCAAGGCGCGGCCTTTGTCAAGCGCCTAATTTCGCGTTGAAGCACAGGCCCAACTCAAAATCGCCCACGGGCGTGGAAAAGCGCTGGCTGATCACCGGCGCTATCTTGGGCCAGCTTATCTGATGGTTTTTGCCCTTTACCACGACGGGTGGCGAAATATCCAGCTCCAGGCTCGAGAAGGCCGCTATGGCGTTTCCGGCCACGATATTGGTGATCTCCCCCACGAGGCCCGATACAGTGGCCTTGCGCTCCTGCTCGTCCTTGGTCTCGACGCCTGAGGCTTTGAGGAGCTCATCCACGAGCCCTATGGGCAGGCGCACGGCCACTATGCCCTGAGCGGCCCCGGCGAGGCCGAGTATGCCCGATATCTCCCATTCGTGGTCTTCGGGGCCATCGACGACGCGCGGAGCGCTCATGGCGGCGTCGAGGTTGAACATTTGCTTAAATACGTCCCGAATTGCGGCGGCGAAGGGTTCCATTGCCCGTGTATCCATGCTGCGTCCTTTTCGCTTGTGCGTTGAGCTATACCCTACTAGAATAGGCCGGATCATGATTGGCATCAAGGGCAAAGCTCTCAGAACCGCGTTGTTAAGCCTCCCATTGCTCTGCGTGGCGGCTTTTGCCCTAAATATGCCCTTCGCCCTGCCCCGCTGGCTGCTGCCCGCCCGCCGCCTGGCCGCCTACGGCGAGGGGCGCAGCCTGGATAGGGCGCTCGACGAGGCGGCGC
>JBGSKZ010000839.1:0-3028 GCA_041741035.1 Treponematales bacterium | reverse complement strand
CGGCCGCCCGCGGCGCGGGGTTGGAGGCGGCGTCCCTGAGCGATCACGATACCCTCGCGGGCGTGCCGGAATTCCTGGCCGCCGCGAAAAGCGCGGGGCTCGTCGCCTGGCCCGCCGTGGAAATCGATTGCTTTGACGCCTTGAGCGGCTATCGCAGCGAACTGCTCGCGTACTTTCCACGCGGCGAGTACGCGGCCACCGACGCGCTGCTCGCGGGCGTTCGCGCCGAGCGCAGGCGCATGATGGCGGCGCTCTTCGACCGGGCTTCGGCATTCTTCAACGCGCCCGGCATGTCGTTTTCCGCCTACGAGGAAGCGGAGCTCGCGGCGCGGCCAGCGGGCAAGGCCTCCATTAAGCCCGAAGATATGCGCTACGGCAAGACCGACCTCTTTCGCGCCTTAAAGGCTTCCGGCGCGCTCGGCGCCCATGTCGATTACCGGGAATTCAAGAAAGCCTACCTGAAGACCGGCCTCCTCGGCCCCGCCGGCTTTCCCAAGCCGAGCGTGCAGGAAGCCTGCGCCGCGGTGCTGAAAGACGGGGGCTTTTTATCCCTGCCGCACGTGGGGCATTGCTTCGAGGACGATCCTAAGCGCATGAAGAAGGAAAAAGCCCGCTTCGACGCGCTTATCGAGCGCTTCATGGGCTTCGGCCTGTCCTATCTCGAGATATACGCATACGGCGGCAAACACGAAGAGGCGCTGAACGGTCTGGTATGGATACAAGCCCAAGCCATGGGCCTAGGCCTGAGCTATGGCTCGGACGATCATGGCCCCGAGGCGAAAAAGGCCCGCATAGGCAGTTTTTACGGAGATTTCGAAGGCTTTCCCGTATAGGGAAGAGCGGAAAGGCGCGATTATGGCACGATGTATCGTAGCGGAGGCGGACGCCGTCCTCGACCAGGAGTATCCGGTACACGAAAAGGGCTTCGTACGCCTCGTTGATTACTTAGGCGGCGACGCGCGTATCGTGCAGTCCGCGCGGGTATCCTACGGCGAAGGCACGAAGACGGTGCGCGAGGACGCGGGCCTCATCGACTACCTATTGCGCAACGAGCACACATCCCCCTTCGAGCAGGTGGTGCTTACCTTCCATATAAAGATGCCCGTGTTCGTGGCGCGGCAGTGGATACGCCACCGCACCGCGCGCGTCAACGAGATATCGGGGCGCTACTCGGTCATGAAGGACGAATTCTGGCTGCCTGCGCCGGGAGACGTGGCGCTGCAGAGCCCCGACAACAAGCAGGGCCGCCAGAGCGAGCCGCTGGGTCCCGAAGAGGCGCAGTGGGTAATCGACGCGCTCAAGGCCGGGCAGAAAAGCGCTTACGCAGAATACAGCAAGCTCATAGACGCCGGCATAGCCCGCGAACTGGCGCGAGTTAACCTGCCGCTATCCCTCTATACGGAGTGGTACTGGCAAATGGACCTGCACAACCTGTTCCGTTTCCTGGCTTTGCGCCTCGACGCGCATGCCCAGAAAGAGATACGCGACTACGCCGCGGTCATACTGACGCTGGCCGAGCGCGTGGCGCCTCTTGCCTGCGCCAGCTTCAAGCGGCATATGCTGCGGGGCATAAGGCTCTCATCGGATGAAGCCGCCGCCTTCGCGCGCCTCCTGGCCGGCGAGGAGGCGGGTATCGAGGGCAGGGACCTGGAGAGGCTGCGAGAAAAGCTTAAGCCCTGAGGTACTTCTGCTCGCCCATGCCGTAAAGCGTTTTGGCGTCTATCTTCTCGGCGCCGTCGGGCGAGCGCAGCTTGCCTTCGAAGCGGCCGAAGGGGCCGTGGTAATCGGATTGCAGCACGAGGGCCTTTATCACCAGGTCGTTGGCGCGCTCGGGCTTGAAGAGCAGGTCGACGAGCCCTTCCATATCCTGGATATGCCACTCTCCGGCGGGCCCGTTAGGGCGGGTAATCTTGACGGGCGGCAGGGGGAAGGCCCTGCTGTTTATCCAGAGCACGTTCTCGTTGAACTGGCCCTGATCTCGCACCTGATTGTCGGTAAAATTAAAGCCCACCCGACGGCCCCGGGCGTCAATGCCGAAGCCCGTTACCCAGTCGTAACGCATGCGATAGGGGTAGTAGCCCTTATGGTCGTCCATGATGCCCATGGCGTCCGCGCCGTTAAGCTCGTAGCGCTCCTCGTCGAGGATTATGAAGCCTTCCAGGGGCATGAGCGCCTTGGTGGAATACATGGCTCGGTTCATCCCTAAAGGCAGGCATACCGAGCTTGGCGCCGATTGCCGCGCCGTATAAGCCAGGCGGAATTCGCCGGAAAAGGCGGGCCGCGCGCCGCGCTTGGCTACCGAGGCCGTAACGAGGATCTCGCCCTTAGTAAGGTCGCAGCTATAATTCAACGAAGCGCCGCGCTCGCGATAGCCTATGGTCTGACCGTCGAGCCTCTCTCCTATCCCGAAGGAGCGGAAGGGCAGAAGGCGCTTGAACTCATAGGCTTTTTTCTTCTCTTTATCCCATACGTAAAAGAGGGCCAGGCCGAAGGACTTAGCTTCATAGAGGGAGCTGAAGGCGAAAAAGCGTCCGTCGCCGAGCTGGAAGGCCTGCCACTGTTTGCAGCGGAACGCGCGCAGCCAGCGAGGCAGGCGCAGGTGGTAGAGCCATTCCGCGTCCAGCATATTGGCTATGGCGGGCGCAGCGTTGTAGCAGCCGTATTGAAAGCCGCCCTGCTCCACCAGGCGTTCCGGCGGAGGGCGGAGCGGGCGCTCGTAGAGGACGCGCTCCGCCCGTACTTCGTCCGCCGACATTAAATAAGGCCGCGCTTATACATAAGATAGAGGGCCTGGGTGCCCTTCTCTGCGAAGCCCTCGTCGCCCATGCGGGCGAAGAAGCCCTCCGCCATGGCCAGGGCCGGCAGATTGATGCCCATGGATCTGGCGGAGTTCAACGCTATGCGCAGGTCCTTGAGAAAGTGCTTGGAATAGAAGCCGGGCTCGAAATCGCCTTTCAGCATGCGGGGGACCATATTGACGAGCTGCCAGCTCTGCGCCGAGCCTCCGCCTATGCTCTCGAGCACCCGC
>JBGSKZ010000838.1:0-9289 GCA_041741035.1 Treponematales bacterium | reverse complement strand
GCGGCGCGCTCTGCCGGGTCGCGCCCTGCTGATGCGCGCTCTGCTGAGGCGCGCTCTGCCGGGTCGTATTCGACCGATAGCCAGAGCCGCAGCTCGTCTCCGGCCGCTATGGCATAGTCGGGCTTGGCCTTCTTGCCGTTCACCCGTATGTCCCCGGAGCGCAGAAGCCGGTACAGGGCCGACAAGGGCAGGTCGGGGAGCAGTTTCCTCAGCACGCGGTCGAGGCGCCGTCCTTGGTCGTCAAGGCCCGCTACTACATATCGTTCCATAGCTTATCAACGCTATCCTACGGGGGCGCTCGCCAGGGGTCAAGCTACCGCTTGACAAGAGGGCGCCTTTTGCCGGAAATTCAGTCGATGGAAATAGTGCCGCCGGCGGGATTTGCAACGCTATTCAGGAGCCCCGCGTTCCTATCAGCCCTTATGAGCCTACTCGTAGCGCAGTTCGCCAAGGCGGTCATAGGACTCTTCGGCGGCAAGCCCAGCTCTTTTCATGACACGCTGGCCACGATGTTCTGGAAAACCGGCGGTATGCCATCGAGCCATAGCGCACTGGTCATAGCGCTTACCACCTCTTTCGGCTTCTCCCGAGGCACCGGCTCCGACATATTCGTGCTCTCGCTCTTCTTCTCGCTCATCGTCATACGGGACGCCATGGGCGTGCGGCGCGCCGCGGGCCTCCAGGCGCGCGCCTTGAATATCCTGGGCGAGCGCAGCGCGAAGCTCCTGCGCTTCCGCTTCAGGCCTGTAAAGGAAATCCACGGCCACACCCTGCCCCAGGTAATCGTCGGCTCCCTCATGGGCTTCTTCATAGCCCTTGCCGTTCATACCTTATAAATCGTAGATGCGTCGCCACAAGCCGAGCCGCCTGATCATCGTGCTTTCCGCGCTAGGGTTCCTCGCGCTTAGCCTGGCGGCCCTGGCCCTCTGGCTGGTACCGAGGCGGGGAGCTCCCGACGTAAGCCTGGCGGCTATCGCCGTGCATGTGAGCGAGTGCGATGCCGCCTACGCGGCGCTCGAGGAGGCGGGGCTAGGATCGGCCCTGATCAGCCCCGACAATACCTTCATCGTAGTAAGCGATTTTTCTCGGCTCCTCTACTTGAGCGCCGCCCAAGCCTTCGAGCGGGTAAGCGCCGCGGATCCGCGTCGGACGCCGCTCATAGATGCGCTGGAGCGCTCTTTTACCCTCCGTTTCGGGGATGAGGACTGGACCCTGCTCTATACGCCCCGGCGCGGCAGCGTGCTTCAACGAGCCGGACTGGCTTTAGCCGCCCAGTCCATCCCCTTCATGAGCAGCGGGAGCCTCACGGTTTCTCAAAGCCTCAGGCTGAACGGGCTGTTCTGGCTCATGCCCCTCGGCCTGGCCCTCCATGCCGCGTTCTCTAAGCCCCGCCACGATAGACGCTTCCGGCTCGCGCTGGCCTTTAGCGCAGCGCCGCTCGCGCTGAGCGCGAGCGTTGAGGCCCTGCTCGCGGCCCTCGCCCTTATTTCCTGCGCTAAGTCCCTCTATGACGCTTATCCGCTAAGGGAGGCCGGCCCGGGCCGCTTCGTCCTGCGCCTCGGCAGCCGGGGCCCCTTAGCGGCGCGCCTGGCCCCCTACGCGTTCTTCGTTCTGGCCATGGCCATCCTTAATCCGGCTATCCTGGCTCCTACCATAGCCGCCCTGGGCCTGCTAGCGGCGGCCCTCGCCTGGGGCCCCCGGCTCGCCGCCCTTGACCGCCTGAGCCTTGAGCACAGTATCCCCGCCTTCGTGCCCATAAAACCGGTAGTGCTGAGCTCCGCCTATATGGCGACCCTGCGCTCCTTCGCGCTGCTTTCGGCGGCGGGCCTGATCCTGGGCTTCGCCCTTGGCGCGGCGAAGCCCGCGGGCGGTGCCGAGGCTTCACTCGCCATAAAGTATGAACGCGTTACGGACCAAGCGGGCAAGCCGCTCGAGCTCCATCGGGCTTACCAGGCATCGCTTACTTGGGGCAGGCTAGGCGAGGCCCATTGGGGCAGCACGGCTTATACCAGCGCGTCCTCCGACTCTGGCACGGGCCCGGAAGAAGGCGAAGAAGCGGCTCCGCTAGGGCGATTTGACCCGAACGCGTTGCACAGCGCCCTCGATTCAGGGTACATTCCCGTGGTGCGCGCCGCCGCGGGCCCCGGAGCAGCGGCCTCGGGGCGGCCCCTTGATTACAAGCGGCTCTTGTTCTGTATACTGGCCCTTATCCCCGGTTTGGGCTTATTAAGCTATGGAAGGCTAAGACTAGCATGATGAGCGTACGCGGCTTCAGGCGCGGAGGAGTGCTGCTCCCCCAACGCCTTGCCTTTAGCCATGACCCTATAGAGAACGCGTTTTTACCCATCCATGCCATGCTTACCCTGCGGGCGGGCAGCGGAGGCAAAGAGCCCAGGCTCCTGGTATCGGAAGGCGAGGAATTGCGCGAAGGCCAGCTTATCGCCCGCGCGGACGGCAAGGGAACGACGAACGCGCATAGCTCCATACCGGGCATAGTGCGCAGGATAGTGCGCGGCCGCGCGCCCGACGGCTCGACGCTCAATACCGTGGTCGTCTCCCTCGCCGGATCCTTCAGCATATCGGGCAAGAGGCCCGAGCGCTATATATGGAAATCATTAAACAAGACGGACATACTGCACCTGCTTCAGGAGAAGGGCGTCACCCAGGTTTCCACCGGCGTGCCGCTCTACGACCTGCTCCATGGGAAAAAAGACTCGAGCCCCGTGCAGCTCGTCGTGAACGCCCTGGAAATGGATCCCTACCGCAGGGTAGAAGAAGCCATACTCATACACCATCCCCAAGAGCTTATCGACGCCTGCGATATACTCAACAAGATACTTAAGCCCGAGTCTATAGCCATAGCGCTCGACGCGGGCCTTGAGGAGCGTCATATAGACGCCCTGCGCGCCCACGCCAAGGACGCCGATCTTAAAATAAGCATTGAAGCCTTCAAGCGGCGCTACCCCCAGGATATGCCTCTCCTCATCGAGCGAACGCTGCGCGATAAGCGCAACGGGGCCTTTTCCATGCTCTGTCTCGAGCCCAGCACGCTCATAGCGCTGCACGAGGCGGTCGTGTCGAACAAGGCTCATATAGAGCAGTACGTATACGTGGGCGGCGGCGCCATCAAAGAGCCCAGGATAGTGAAAGCGCGCATAGGCACCTCGCTGGGCGACCTATTCGAGGAATGCGGCGGCTTCAAGGGCCTTCCCGAGCGCGTGGTCATTAACGGCCCGCTCTGCGGCTCCCTCGCCGCTGACCTGGACTCCCCCATAGAGAAGACGACGCGCTCGGTGCTGGCCCTGAGCCGCGAGGAAACGCACAGCGGCGCCGAGCAGCCCTGCGTCCGCTGCGGCGCCTGCGTCAAGGCCTGCCCCGAAGGCTTAAAGCCCTATCTGCTCTATAAGCTGCTCATGGCCGGCAGGGTTTCCGAGGCCTACGGCCAGGGTTTGGCCCGCTGCACGAGCTGCGCCGCGTGCGCG
This sequence comes from Treponematales bacterium, assembly GCA_041741035.1. GTDB lineage: Bacteria > Spirochaetota > Spirochaetia > Treponematales > UBA12059 > UBA5200. The sequence continues at coordinate 5,807 of JBGSKZ010000838.1, read as the reverse complement.
TACGCATGCTGGTCGCGCCTACCGCTCGTGGGTCTCTTCGATCAGCACAAAGCCCAAGGACAAAGCCATGCTCAATAATGCCCAGGCCCTGGGCGGCCACTATCCCCATATTCATGATTGGCGCTCCGCTACCAAGGTGAGTTGGCTCTGCGCCCTCTGCTTGGCGCCGGTACTCGTGTGGTCGGTAGCCTTATACGGCCTTTCCGCGGCGCTGGTATGGCTGGCCTCCGTGGGTTCCGCCCTCGTTTCGCAGCTTTTGGTAGACGCCGCCTTCAAGCGCATTACCGTGGGCAATGGCAGCTTCCTCCTCACGGGCCTGCTCGTGGCCACGGCCATGCCGCCCACGATAGCGCCTTACATACCGGCCATGGCCTCCGCCTTCGCCATTCTCATAGTCAAGGGCTTCTTCGGCGGGAACGGCAAGAACTGGATGAATCCCGCTTTGGCGGGGGCGGCCTTCGCCTACGTCAATTGGCCCGCCGCCATGCGCGACTTCGTGCTGCCGCGCGCCTTGAGCGGCGTCGACGGCCTTTCCGCGGTTACCCCGCTTACACTCGCGCGCGAGCTCGGCGTAAGCGGCCAGGCCAGGGTCATGGAGGCGCTGAGGCAAAGCGGTTACCCCCTGTCTGCCATGGATAGCGCGCTTACCGGCTTCCTCAACGATACGATCTTCCTGCCCCTCGGCGCGCGCCTTCCCGAGGGCTATATGGATATGGCTTTCGGCCTCAGGCCGGGCACGCTCGGAGAATCCGCCCTGCTGGTGATACTCTTGGGCTCCATCGCGCTCATATCGCTGAAACTCATTAAAATTGAGATACCGCTGGCCATGATAGCCGGCTTCGCGCTCCTGGCGAAGGTATTCGGCACGGGGCTCCCCGGCGAGGAACTCTTCAAAGGCGACGTGCTTTATGCCCTGGGCAGCGGCGGCTTCCTGCTCGCGGCCTTTTTCATGGCCACCGATCCGGTAAGCTCGCCCGTGGACCGTTCCATAGCGGCGCTCTACGGATTGGCCATAGGCGTCCTCTGCTACGCGTTCAGGCGCTGGGGCAGCTATCCTGAGGGCGTCACCTTCGCGGTACTGATCATGAACGTGGTCAGCCCCACGCTCGAGCGCCGCCTTGAGCCGCTATTGCGCCCGCGCGCGGAGAGGACCGCGGCATGAAGGGCAAAAAGGTGGATTATCTTATCGTGGGGCTGTTCGCCGGCATGCTCATACTGACCATAGGCAGCGCGTTGCTCTCGCGCTATGCCTCCAGCCTGTCCGTGAAGGAGTTCCTGGCCCTTCAGGGGGACGCCAAGCGCGTCGACTGGGAATTCCTCCGCGACGGCGCCGTGCTCGGCAGGAGCTATGGCCCCGACCGTCCCTCAAGGTATCTGCTGGCGGTGCCCGTTCCCGGGGCAAGCCTGCGCGTGTTCGCCGATACCGACGATGACGGCGCCATAACCGGAACCAGGCTCCTCGGCGGCGTGCAAGGCTCCCACTATGGCAGGCGCTTAGGCACCCTGCTTAGCGGCCTGGGAACGCGCAGCTCGCCGGGCTACTCGCCCATGGACGGGGCGCTCGAGCCGCTGTACCGCGCGCTCTTGGACAAGCTTACGGGCCTTGAACGCAAGCGGGGGGAGGAACAATGACGGCGAACCCTAGGTCGAGACAATCGCTCTTCGCGCTTACCGCGGGGCTAGCCCCCATGCTCGTAGCCGCAAGCGACCTGGCCAGCGGCTTAGCGCTTTCCGGCGCTTTCCTCTGCGTATTCACCGTCGCCAGCGCGGTGCCGCTGCTCCTGCCGAGCCGCTTCCAGGCCCGAAACCTGGCCATGATCACCCTCGGCCTCGCCGCCATTCTGGTATCCCTGTATAGCTCCATCCTGCGGATACTCGACCCCATGCTCTTCGAGCTGCTCTACCGCAGGCTCTTCATCGTGCTCTTCCTTACCCCCGTCGTGGCCGCCGCCAGAGCGCCGGCCAGCGAATCCGAACGCGACCGCGGCTGGGAAGAGCTGATACGGGGCGCCGTCATGTCGCTGCTCATACTCGGCATGGGCTTCGTACGCGAGCTTTTATCCACGGGGGCGATCAGCCTCGTGCAGAATGAGGCGAGCCTTGCCAGGCCCTTCCTGCCTATCATGGCGCAGCCCGCCGGCGCCTTCATGCTCCTGGCCCTGGGATCGACCTTAACCCTGAGCATAATCCGCCTGGCTAAGAGGTCGAGCGTATGAGCGTGTTCTCCCTGGCTTTCTACTTCGTTTTCGCGGGCAATCTCCTGACCAATTGGGGCATACTGCCTGGCGCTGCGGACGACGCGGAGCCGGGAAGCCCTTGGTTCCCCATAGCCCTGTTCGTAGGGCTCGCCATACCCGCGGCCGTGGCCGAGTTTATCGTATTCCGCACGCTGCTCATGCCTTTAGGCCTGGAATCGCTCAGCCCCGTCAGCTTTACCTTCATACTCTTCCTGCTCTACTATCTGGCCGCATTGCTCACCAGGGCCGTGCGCGGCCGCGCCCTCGGCATCTTGAACGATCCAGGCCACGCGCTGCCGCTATCCCTGGCGCTCTACGCGGCAGCCCTGGCAAGCACCGCGGCCGTGAACAGCCTGCTGCTGGTCATAGCGTCGACGGCCAGCGCGGCGCTGGGCTTCGCGGCGGCCTCGATATTCCTCAAGGACATCCTGGATCGCATTGCGCTGGAGAAATTGCCCGAGAACCTCAAGGGCCAACCGGTGCGCTTTATGAGCGCCGCCCTCATGGCCCTCGCGTTCTCCGGCATAGACGCGGCGTTTTTTAGCCGACTCGTGGTGTAGTTCGCGGTTTTTCTTGTTTTTGCCTTCCATGGCGCCCATAAGCGCGCTATACTTTCCGGATACTTAAGAGGGATCGTCGCTTAATGCTCAAAATGAATTTGATCATAGGAATGTATAATCATCTCCCTGAAGGCCTGTCAGACGGCCATTTTGAGCAAGTATACCAGACCTGCTATAGGCCCTTCCTTTCCGTGCTCAACCGCTTTCCCGATATACAGGCCGCGCTGTTCTTCTCGGGCAGCCTCCTCAAGCGCCTGGAATCGAGGCATCCCGAATATCTCATGCTCCTTGAGGAAATGGCCGCGCGCAGGCAGATAGAACTGCTCGGCGGCGGCTTCTACGCGCCCATTTTACCGCTTATTCCGGCCAGCGACCGTTTGGGGCAGATAGAGCTCCTGACCACCTACCTCCGCAAAAGCTTCGGCAAACGCCCGCGCGGCTGTTTCCTAAGCGAATACGCCTGGGAACCCTGGCTTGCCTCCACCCTGCAGACCTGCGGCATGGATTACACCTTCCTTACCGAAGGCCAGTTCAAGGCCGCCATGGGAGGAAAGGCAGACCACGAAGCGGTCATAACCGAGGATCAGGGCCGCTGCATTACCGTGTTTCCCTGTTTCGACTGCGCCCAGTCCTTCGAAAAGCCGCTTGGCTTCGACGAGGCGGCCCAGCGCGTGGCGGGGGGCGATAAGAAAAACCTGGCGGTGCTCATGGCGCCCGGAGAAGGCCTCCTAGGCCTTTGGGAGCGCTCCGGCCTGGAATCGCCTGACATCTACATAGAACGCACCCTGGCCTGGTTGCGCAATAATGCCCTGGACATGGAAACTATTGCGCCGGCCCGCTATCTCAAGGCGAAAAAGTGCTCGGCCCGGGCTTATTTCCCCGGCACGGCATCCAGGCACTACAGCGCCAACAGCGCCGCCGCCCTCGACAGCGCGGCGCCCGCCACGCAGCCGAGCCTGAGAAACGCCATCCTGCGCTCGGAGGCGAGCGCGAGCCTCTACTCGCGCATGTACTACGTGCACCTTATCATAGGCCAGCTGCGCGGCGACCGCTCCCGCAAGAAGACCGCGAGCGAAGATCTCTGGCGCGGGCAATGCGGCGACGCCTACTGGTCCGCTCCTAACGGAGGCATAGCCCTGCCGGCCATACGGGAAGCGGCCTATAAGGCCCTCCTGGACGCGGAGCAGACTACGCGCATCAAGGGGAGCTTCAAGCCCGGCATACTGCGGGCGGACACGGATTTCGACGGGCAGAAGGAAATCATATACCAGGGCTCCGAGCTGAACGCCTATCTGCACCTGCGGGGAGCGGCGCTTACGGAACTCGATATACTGAAAACGAGAAAGAACCTGTGCGACCTGTTCGCGGGGGATTTCCATGACGCCAAGGCCCGCAAGGCGTCCTTCATCGATCGCGTATACACGGCGGAACCGGAGGGCAGGGCGGCCGCCGCGCCCTGGGAGGGCGACGCGAGGCTCTATTCAAGCGCCGCCTTCGATGAGCTGTCGGCCCTAGCGAGCCACAATAGCGTAACGCTGTATAAAGAAGGCGTACTGAGCACTAAAGGCTCGAGCAGGCTCATCGCCCTGAAAAAGGAATTCAGCTTCCATAAGAAATGCGTGTCGGCGGGCTATACGCTGAGCAATAAGAGCGACAGCCAGGCGAAGCTCTGGCTCGGCATAGAATTTAACCTGGCGCTGCTACCCGAGCAGCTTAAGGCCATAGCCCTCGACGGCTCGCCGCGGAGCGCCTCCGACCTGATTTCCGGCGGCGCCGATTTCCGCAGCCTCGCATTCCAGGCTCTCGAAAGCCAATATTCGATCAGCCTGCAATTATCGCTGCCAGCGCGGCTCGCTCTCGCCCCCGTTTCCTATAGCGCGGCGGGTAGCCCCGCCATAGAGCAGGGTTACTGCGCCCTGCTCCTGTGGAAGCTCGAACTCGAAGCCGACCAGGAATGGAAGCTCGCCATAGGGCTTAACGCCGGCGAATAGCGCCCTCCGCGGAGCTTATCGCCGCCTTTCGTTGCACGACCCCGGCCGTTTAGGATACACTAGCCATATGCTTTCTTTTACCTTTCCCGCATCCCTTAAGGATTATCGGGTTCACCTCGTAGGCGCCAAGGGCACCGGCGTATGCGCTTTCGCGGAGCTGCTCGTGGCGCGCGGAGCCCAGGTAAGCGGCTCGGACCTGAGCGAACCCTTCTACACGGACCGTATCCTGGCCGAGCTCGGCGTATCCGTGGCGCCGTTCTCCGCGGACAACATAGACCCCGGGCTGGACCTCGTCATCTATTCCGCGGCCTATCCGCGCGCCAGCCACCCCGAGCTCGTGCGGGCCGACCAGCTCGGCCTTCGGCTCCTAAGCTATCCGGAGGCCCTCGGCGCCTTCTCAAAGGCGCGGGATTCCAGCGGCATAGCCGGTGTGCACGGCAAGACGACCACCGCCGCCCTCGCGGGGGTCATAGCCCTGGGCATGCGCCTCCCGGCGACGATACTGGCCGGCAGCGCGGTGTCGTCCTTCGGGGACCGCTCCACCATGAACGCGGGGGACCGCTACTTCATAGCGGAAACCTGCGAGTATCGCCGGCATTTCCTCAATTTCGCCCCGCGGCGCATCGTGCTTACCAGCGTGGAAAGCGACCATCAGGATTATTTCCCTACTTACGAAGCCATACGCGACGCCTTCGTGGAATACCTATCGAGCCTGCCGCCACGTGGCGCCGTCATATACTGCGCCGACGACCCGGGAGCGCGCGACGCCCTGAGCCTCGCCCTGGCGGCGCGGCCAGACCTCCGGCCCATACCCTACGGCTTCAGCGCCGAAGGCCCCTATCGCATAAGCTCCTACGAAGTAGGCGCAGAGAAAGCGCGCTTTAGCCTCGCCCTATCCGACGAGCCCTTCAGCCTCCGCGTGCCCGGCAGGCACACGGCCCTGAACGCCGCCGCAGCCCTGGCGCTCTGCGTCAGCCTCATCGAGGAGGGCGAAGGCCCGCTTAAGCCGGACGACGAGC
>JBGSKZ010000837.1:0-1695 GCA_041741035.1 Treponematales bacterium | reverse complement strand
GCTCGAGCAGGGCCGCGTCGCGGGAGGCAGCTTCCGAGCTCGCGTCGACGTAGCCGAAATAGGCGAGCAAGGCCGCGAGCGCTAGCAGGCCGGGCAGGGTGCCTAAGAGCCCGGCTATGAAGGCAGGGGCCAGTCTCACGAGCATGGATACGAGGAGCGCAAGGGCGGCCAGGGAAAAAACGGCCATCGCCGCGGCGCCATACCACGCGGCCAGGGCGAGCCGCAGGCTATCGGGATTGACGCGGGCGGCGGGCAGGGTCCTGAAGCTAGCGCTGGACGGATTATACGCGATCACCGTGGATGAGGCTTGTTCCACGAAGACTATGGTTTCTCCCCTCAGCGAGAAGGCGTCGATGATGGGGCTGGCGCCGCCCTTACCCAAAGCCGCGAGCGCGGCCGGCTCAAGGGCTTTTTTTATGCCGCCATCGGGAGCTATCGCGTATACGCCGCTGAGATACGCGTCCGCCACCATAAGGCTGCCGTCCTCAAGGTAACGGAGCTCGCTGGGAAAGGGGAAATCGTCCAGAAATTCGCTTAAAAGCTCGAAGCGCCCCTGGGCGAAGCGCACTATACCGCCGCCGGTGGCTATGGCGACGGAGCCGTCGGGACCGCCGGGCGCTATGGAAGCCTCGCCGAGCGACCAGTCGGTCTTAATCAGCACGCGTTCCCTGCTCTCCCGCAGGCTTACCCGCGCGAGGGAAACGAAATTATCGTCGCTGGCGAAAAGGTACCATAGGGAATCGCCGTACGCCCGCAGCGCGCCCCCAGTAAAGCCTCCCCTGCCAGAGAAGCGTTTCTGCACGAGCACGCCGGCGGGCTTGCCGTCGGGGCTCAGGCGCACGATACGTTCGTAGCGCGAAGCCTGATCGCCTGAAGCGGTCGCGGGCGTCCGCTCGAGGCGGTCGATCACGTAGACCGAGCCGTCCTCGGCCACGTCCACGGCGAGTATATCGCCAATGAGGCCATCCCGGCCCGCCGTCCATCGCACGACGCCGTCAGGGCTCAGCCGCACGAGCCTGCCACCGTCCTCGGCCACGATATAGTCGCCATCGGGCAGCAGGAAGGCGGCGCGGGGAAAACGCAGCTCGAAGGCTTCGGAGGGGTAGTCCAGCGCGGCATGATCCCTTAGCAGGTATACTCCGCCCCCGCAGAGCGCGGCGAGCAGGACAAAGATGGAGAACCATGCCGTCGATCGTTTCATAATCACCGCCGTAGCTACGATATAGGGCACAAAAACGTGCCTGGCCAGTCGTTAAGAGTATCGGACGTTTTTTACGCTAAAGCCAGTGCCGCCCGCGCGCCCGCCGATTTTCCTTTGTGCCCCGCGCATCGGGGGTTTATACTCTGTGGAAAGAGGAGGATGCATGACGGTTAGTTTCGCTATCGTCGCGGCCGTAGCCGCTGGTCTCCTGGCCCTCAGCTATGCCATCGCGAAAAGCCGGTGGATTTACGCCATACCCGTCGAGCTGGAACCCCTCAGGCGCATATCGGGCTATATAGCGGAGGGTGCCAGCGCCTTCCTGAGCCGGGAATATACCGTGCTCGTGCCCTTCGTGCTCATTACCGCCGCCTTCTTAGCGCTCGCGAACGGCGGGGCGCTGCGCCTGCAGGCCCTGTCTTTCGTGCTCGGCGCGCTCTGTTCGGCCGCCGCCGGCTTTTTCGGCATGCGGGTAGCCACCGCAGCCAATTCGCGCA
>JBGSKZ010000836.1:0-1768 GCA_041741035.1 Treponematales bacterium | reverse complement strand
ACGAAGCTAGGCACGCGCGGGGTCAAGCTGTCCGGCGGGCAGGCCCAGCGGGCGGCGGCGGCGCGCATGTTCTTAAGGCGGCCCCAGTTGTACATCATTGACGACATGTCGAGCGCCCTGGACGCGGCTACCGAGGAAGAGCTCTGGAGGAGTTTCGAGGCCCGCCGGCGCGAAAGCCGGGAACGCGACGGAACGCTGAGCGCCTGCCTGGCGGTATCCCACCGTCGCGCTACCCTGGCCCTGGCCGACCGCGTCATAGTGCTGGCAGGCGGGCGCATGGAGGCCGAAGGCCCCGCGCTCGAGCTATTGGGCAGCTCAGCGGAGCTTAGGCGGCTGTGGGGCTAGCGCGAGGGATAGCGCCGAGGGCGAAGCTCGTTTAGCTTCGCCCTCGGCTCGCAATTTCTCGCCTTTCTAGCGTCGCAAGAAAGGCTGTGAAATCTGCGTTGTTATGGAAGCAGCTAAAACTCGTCTGAGTTTTAGCTGCTCGTATTGAGCGGAAATACCCGCGGGCGGAAGCCCGCGGGATTGAAGCGATAGCCCGACCCGCCGTAGCGGGGCGCGCCCGAAAGCCTTAGGAACCGGCCTTTTCGCGCTTCTTCTTAACGTCCTCGGCCTTGCGCGCTATGCGGTTCCAGAGGCTGGATAGGCCCATGGCCTTTTTTACCGCGTTGAGCGTGGCGCGGGCCTCGTCGCGCATGCGCAGGGTGCCGTCGTATACGACCTCGTCGGCGAGGCCGGGCTGGGCTTCGTACCTGGCGCGGCGCTCGCGTATGGGGTCGAGGAAGGCGTTCAGGGCGCGGACGAGCTTTTCCTTTACTTCCACGTCCCCCACTTTGCCCGCCCGGTAGCGCGCCTTTAAGTCCTCCACTTCGGCCTTGTCCGGATTGAAGGCGTCGTGGTACTGGAACACGGGATTGCCCTCCACGGTACCGGGTATGTCGGCGCTGGTGCGCTTGGGGTCGGTGTACATGGACATGACGCGCTTCTGCACCGTTTTAGCGTCGTCGGACAGGAAGATGGCGTTATTCAGGCTCTTGGACATCTTGGCGTTGCCGTCGGTGCCCACGAGGGAGCCGAAGTCGGACACGAGCACCTCGGGCACCGGCAGGGTGTCGCCATAGAGGTAGTTGAAGCGCCTGGCCAGCTCGCGGGTAATCTCCACGTGGGCCACGTTGTCCTTGCCCACGGGCACGAGGTGCGCGCGCGGCAGGAGTATGTCGGCGGCCTGGAGCACGGGGTAGCCCAAAAGGCCGAAGGGCATTTCCTCTATGCCCGCGCCCTGGGCCATTTCCTTGAGGCTGGGTATGCGCGAGAGGCGCGGCACGGTGACGAGGTTCTGGAAGAAGAGCGACAGCTCCACGACCTCGGGCACGGCCGACTGCAGGTAAATGACCGAGCGGGCGGGGTCTATGCCGCAGGCCAGGTAATCCAGCACGGCGGAGCGCACGTTGTCCGCCAGGCCCTCTATGTTCTCTTTCTCGGGCTTGGTGGTAAGGGTATGCAGGTCGGCTATGATAAAGAAGCACTCGTATTCGTCCTGCAGGCGCACGCGGTTGGCCAGCGAGCCTACGTAGTGTCCTAAGTGCAGCTTTCCGGTGGGGCGGTCGCCCGTGAGTATGCGTTTCCGTTCCATGGTACAGTCTCCATCGTTGAGTTGTGGCCGCCGCTGGGGCAGGCGCCGGGAGCCAGGCCCGGCTTAAGGCGGAAGTGGCAGGGCGGGTCGCCTCGCGGAGCTCCGTTACGCTCCGGCGCTACATAGCCGCGTATG
>JBGSKZ010000835.1:0-2975 GCA_041741035.1 Treponematales bacterium | reverse complement strand
CCGATCTCCCGCGAGGGTAGCCCCCGCGCGGAGGAAGAAGAGCGCTCCCATAGCCGCCAGGACGGCGCCGCCGGCCCGTACCGGGAGCGCACCGCCCAATTCGCGCCGAATCGCCTCTCCGTCTATGCGCTTAAGGAGCCGTGCAAGCGCCCATAGGCTTAAGGCGGCCACGGCCAGGTACAGCGCAAACTGCCAGCCGAAAGCCGTAGCCGCGGCATAGGCCAGGTAATTGTAGATCAGGTATAGCAGCGCCCCCGGCCAGAGCAGCAGCCCTTTCAGGCCGCCCCTCCGGGCGAAGCCCAGGGTGGCTAAAAGGAGGGGCAAGCCTAGCGCTAGGTTGACCGCGTCGTTCGACATGAAGGCGCGTCGCGCCTCTTCGGTCGGATAGACAAAGCCTGGCGCAAGTAAGCCGGCGATCGAAGCCGCGGCCACGATCAGGGCTATAGCGCCCGACAGCGCATAATCGAGCCCCATAAGCCGCCCTTGGCCATACTCGGTTTTCATGGCTTGCTAGACGATAGCTTCGGCCCTATCATCCTAGCCCAGGACCGGATGGCCTCCCAGTCCCTTTGATCCGGCTTTTCGGCCAAAGCCTTTACCGGCGTTTTCAACAGCGGGAACAGGCGCTGGAACTCTGGCGTATCGGTCAGCACCGCGCCGCCGAAAAGCTTTACTTCCGTTACCGGCGCGAGCTCCGGGGCGAGATGCAGCATCTTGTTAACATACCCCGCTGTGGCTACGCGGTTTTCCTCGGTATCGTCAGTCGCCGCCAGGCATACTATGCCATAGGCCAGCGGCATAGTGGTCAGGGCCCCGCGCTTTGAGCGCACGAAGCGCTTAATCTCACCGGGTAGCTGGCCCATGTGCACCGAGGCCAGCACGATTAGCGCCTGGTACCGGCTTATGTCCTTTACCCGGCCAGCTCGACTCACATCGACCTGTGTATCCGGACCCTGCAGTTCGGCCGCTATGGCCTCGGCTACGGTACGGGTGGCTCCAGTCCAAGTGGCGTATACGATGAGTATTGTTTTCAAGGCTTGCTCCTCAATAGATACTAAGTATCTTATTAAGCGCTTAGTCCCGCCAGGGCGAGTGCTAAATTTCCGTTAATTCTGCATTTGCGTAAACCAGGTATTAGTTCCCCGAAGCTTGTTGCCGCGCTTCCAAGTACGCCGGCCCTAGTGGTATAGCCCAGCGGCTTACCCTAGGGGAGGCGGCGATTCGCCCCGAGCAACAAGCTTCGGGGAACTAATAACAAGCATCGGGAACTAGCTTCGTGGCCCTAATAAAAAACCGGCGCCCGGATACTATCCGCGCGCCGGCCCACACTTCCCCCGCCCAGAGGGCGGCGGCTTTCCTTGCTGCCCTAGAAACTCCCTGAGCCCAGGCTGAGGCCGAAAGACCAGCTCATGGCCGGCCCGTCGTTAAGCACGATGTACTCGCCGTCTTTTCCGCCGAAGGCGAAGGACGCCGATAGGCTGGCGCTCATACCCTTGAAGAGCCGATAGGACAGGCTCGGCCGCACCAGCCCCGAGAAATCGGAGAGGTTGGCCAGCAGGAAGGCGCTTGCCGACAGATCGTCTAGGAAGAGCTCGCTCTTGGATACGCTGAAGGCCGCGTAGTGGCGGCCGGAGCCCGCGATGAGACCCGTGACGAAACCGGAGAAGGCCGCGTCGACATCGCTGGTGCCTGCTAGAGTAAGCAAGTTTTTAATATCTATCTCGTTAGCATAAGCCTCGTCGATGCGCGCCTCGCGGTCGGCGTCCGCGTAGCCCTCGCCGTCGTAGAGGTACTGACCGGCGAGCGTAAGGTTCCAATCGCTCTTGCTCCACATAAAGCCCGCCGAGCCTTTGAAGAAGGCCTGATCGTCATACTGCTCGGTTGCCACGAAACCAGGAAGCAAATCGTCTACCTGCGTGACGAAGGTCTTATCCGAACCCCTGGCCAGGTAGCCCTCGCCGAAGAGCGTAAGGTCGCGTATGGAGCCAGAGGCCGTAACTATGCCGCGCAGGGGCGCGTCGTAGCGGTACCAGAGGCCGGCGCCCAGCTCCCAGGCGCCAAGCACGAACTCGCCCTTGGCGGCTACGGCTATGTCCTCGGGCTTCATGTCAGCTGAGTCGAAGGTGGCGTAGGCCCAAAGATTGTGCTGGCTGCCGGGTATGGGGTAGTGGGCCCTAAGGCTCACCGGCCCCTCCAGCTGGGCCTCGGGATCGAAGGGGTCTATGGCCTGCAGGTTAATGATATTGGTGGGGCTGAAGAAATAGCCTACGCCCCAGTTCACCGTCTGCTTGCCGAAGCGGAAGTAGAGCTTGTCGTCGTAGTTGAAGTCGGTGAAGAGCTCGAAGACAGAGATATTGAGTTCATTGATCGAGCCCATCGTATCGATGACGGTGGTGCTTGGCACTGTTACGTAAGTCGTGTCGGTGACGAACGATTTACTTGTTTCAAACGGCCAGCCCATCTTCATGGAGGCGTAAAACCTGGCGTCCTCGCTGGGGCGGGCGTCGAAGAAGAGGTTAGAGGACAGGCTGGGCTCCAGGGCGTAGGCGTCGAAGCCGTCCAGGGCAAAGGAGGAGTAGGGGTCGTCCCAGGTCCAGCTGGCGCTAAGGTCGCCCGATACCGAGCCGCCTACGCGCACCTGGTCGTACACCAGGAGCGAGGCGCCAACCGTGCCTTCCTCGGCTTCTTCCACCTCGATAAAGAGCTCGTCCTCCGAGCCGAAGAAATCGCTTTCGTCGAAGGCTATGGAGTCCTGGGCATAGGCGCTTTGCGCCGAGGGCAGGGCCAGGGCCAGTACCAGGGCGGCGAGGGCCGCGCTCTTGACGGCTGCGCCCCTCATTTGCTCACCTGCTCGAGGTAGGCCTTGGTGAACACGCGGTCGGGTATGACGCTCACCGACTGCTGGGTCATGGTAAGCTGGCTGCGCTCGCCGGGGTTAAGCTCGTCTAGGATGATGATCTGGCTGGGCAGCTGCT
>JBGSKZ010000834.1:0-1682 GCA_041741035.1 Treponematales bacterium | reverse complement strand
TCCGCGCCCGCGAGGCGAAGGCTGGCCCGTTCCACGGTCACCGAGCTGTGCGTATCGATAAAGGCCGCCACCGGCGCAGTAATGCGCTGGGCGAGCTGGCGCGCGTAATCCACGCGGTCTTTGGGCAAGTGCAGTTTAGTTCGCATAGTCCGTCCTTTTTCCGAAAAAGCCGCGATCGGCGGCACGCCAGTATAGCATAAAACCGAGCCTATTGTCGCCGGGTATATCCTCGCCATATGACGCTTGTATTCTTGGCGGCGCGGCCGATAATTGGGTTATGACCATGAAAACCACCACGCCCGCGGGCGGCCCTTTCGTACTCATTGCGCTCGCCGCCGCGGCGGCCGCCGTACTCGGCGCACTCGGCTTCGGCCTAGGCGGCCTAGGCGGAGCGGCGCTGGCGACCCTGCTTGCCGCATCCTTTTCGGCCGTCGGCCTCTACCTGTGGCGGGCGGGCGGCTTTAAGCGCCCGCTTGAAGGCCAAAAAGCCGCGCAGCCCTCCCGCGTGGAATTATCCCCGGACCGCCTCGACGCCTTGACGGGCCTGGCCAATATGAACGGACTCAATGCCTGGTTCGAGGAAAACGCTGCCACCCTGGTGCGGGATAAAAAGGCCATCGTGGTCATGGCCGCGGATTTGGCCAACTTCGCCGAGCTCCGGCGCTCGCGCGGCGAGGAGCTGGCCAATGCCGTGCTCAAGGAAGCGGCCAAGCGCGTCGGCACCTTCATAGGCGACAACGGCATAGCCGCGCGTATCGACGGGGAGGAATTCGCCGCGATAGCCACGATAGTGCCGAGCCGATCCCTTGAGTTCGCCGCGGAACAGGCCGGCAAGCTGGCGGAGATGCTGCAGCGACCGGTAGAGCTGCCCTCGGGCGTGATCTGGATAGGCGGATCGGTAGGCGTGGCCACGGGAAGTCCGCTCAAAGGTCCGGCGGTGCTGGAGCGGGCGCGCCTGGCTCTGAAGCAGGCCAAGCAGATCGGCCGCGGGCACTATTTCGTCGATAACGGGACGGATGTCTAGCGGGGGAAATCCGCCGCTAGCGCTTAGCCGCGCTTTTTAAGGCCGCGTCCTTCAGCTCAGCGGGAAAATCCTCTCCGAAGATGAAGAGGCACAGCGGCTTAACGCTGGCTACCGGTACCATGCGCACGAAAAATTCCGTCAGCGAGGGCTGCAAGCATTCTCCGCCCCGTACCACGAGCAGAAGCGGCCGTCTTCGCCTGCCGAACACCGTAATAGCCTCGATGATCGCGGAATAGTCGGACGGCTCGGCCGTCCCTTCCTCTCCGTCTTCGCCGTATACCAAGGCGCCTAAGGGATAGGCCCCGAAGAGCCTCCGAACGCCGAGCCTTTCCGCCAAGCGCCCGAAGCGGAAGAGCGAGCGCCGGCTCTCGTTTTTCAAGGCCCGGGCGAGCGCCTGCCTGTACGCGCGCAGGAAATCGGTGAGGTCGGCCGCGCCGAAGCGCAGCATGGATCCCACGTCGACGTACAAGGCCGATTCCGACAATGACGCGAACAGGGCATCCAGCTGATCGAGGGCGACGGCGGTGTCGGGCTCTTCTATGAAGCGCACGTCACCCTTAGCCGAGCGGGCGCGCCTGACCGAGCCTTCCAAGGCCGCCAGCACCCCGTCCATGCTCATCTGCCGGTAACGCCACTTCATGGCGCCTTCGGGCGCAGG
>JBGSKZ010000833.1:0-3429 GCA_041741035.1 Treponematales bacterium | reverse complement strand
GCCGGCCTGGCCATTGAGCGCCAGATTGGCGGCGCTCGCCTTGAGCGCCAGCGCGTCGCGCCCGCATAGGTCAACGTAGGCGCCGAACCTGGAGCGTATGAAGCAGGGAAGGCGCCCGGAGCCGGGATTGATGACGCAGGCCCTGCGCGCCAGCAATCCGCTCGCCCCTGCCTCGACGAGTTCCATGGCCAGGACCGTGGCGAAGGAGGGCGTATCGAATTCAGGCAGGCCCCAATAGCCCCTGTGCCGGTAATTGGAGCGGCGGGAGCTCCCTGGCCCCCGCTCCATCGTGGCTAGTCCCCGGGCATAGCCTTCAAAGGCGTCGGGCTCCTCCCTGAAGCCGTTCCGCCCCTCGCTTCGCACGATGAAAACCGTGTGCCCCTTGCTCTGCTCGGCCACTATCGGGTCCGCGCCGCCGGCGGCCAAAGAGGCCTTAGCCGCTTCCGCTATGGTGTTGACGACGACGAGGGCGGCGAGTCCCCGCCCGCTCACGATGCCGGGCAGTTCGCGGAAAAAGCGGTCCAATACCGGCGGCCCCGCCTTGGCCGGCACGTTGCAGAGCACGAGGTCATAGCTTTTGCCGGAGAGCCCTTCAAGGAAGAGGGCCGTATCCACGCTTTGCGGCCGTAGCTTATTGAGCTTGGCGTTCCGCGAGCTGAAGGCGCAGGCGAGCGCGTCGCGGTCGCGGAGGCTTAGGGCGGAGCCCGGATAGCCTAAGGCGCAGGCTATGCCCAGCACGCCTACGCCCGAGCCTATGTCGAGTATGGTTTCCACCGCCGTCGGGTCCGCGGCCTTGGCCACGGCCTTCAAAAGCAGCTTGGAGCCGGCGTCGATATCGTTGGAACTGAAGAGGGCATGGGAGAGCTCAAAGCGCATATCTGCCCCCCTGAAACGCAGGGGCACGGTCTTAAGCACATAGCTTTCGGTATTCATGGGAAACGCTCCTTAGGGTACCCTACGGCGGCAGGGGAGGTCGGTTCAGGGATAGCGCGCTAACAGCCGCCGCGCACGGTGTTGCGGCCCGCGTTTTTAGCCTCGTACAAGGCGCGGTCCGCATGGCGTATAAGCTCGTAGTGGTCCATGCTCTCCGGCGCCGCGCAGGCGAAGCCAAGGGATACGGTGAAGCGCAATTGCCGGCCGTCGCAGTCGAATACCGCCGACTCGACCGCCGTTCGCATGCGTTCGCAGAAGAGAGCGGTCTCCTGGCAATCCTTGGCCTCGAGTATGACGGCGAATTCCTCGCCGCCGTAGCGGCCGACTATGTCCGCCCCGCGCACGAGGCCATGCATGAGCCCGGCCAGGGAACGCAGGGCATCGTCGCCGGCCTGATGGCCGTATTTATCGTTTATATCCTTAAAATGGTCAATATCCAGCATGACGAAGCACGCGGGCAAGCCCTGGCGGCGCTTGCGCCGAATTTCCAGCTCTAGATATTCCTCGATCTTGCCATGATTGAAGAGGCCGGTAAGGCTGTCGCGGGACGCGCTATCCTTGAGGCCCGCCTCGCGTTCCCTCACGGTCTTGGCCATATCGTTAAACGCGCCTATGAGCTCGTCCAATTCCGTCCCGGTATGCATGACGAGCAGGGATCGGTATTCATCGCTCTTTATCTTCTGCGCCACGTCGACGAGGGCGCGTATGGGCCTCACGAGGCCTTTCGAGAAGCCGTACACGACGAAGAGCATGGCTAGGAGGGCCGCCGCCGATATGAGCAGGGCAAAGCGCAGAAGGTCGCGCAGCGGCGCGAGCGCCAGGTCGTTGTCCAGTTCCACCAGGAGCACCAGGCCAAGGCGCTCTATGATACCCCAGGCGCCCACTACCGTTTCTCCGCGATGATTGCTATAAAGGGCGGAACCGCTCTTGCCCCTAAGGAAGCGATCCAGGGCGGCTTCCGCAAGGGCCGTTTCGCCGGCATTTTCGGGATTCGCCAGTATGAGGCCGTCCCCGGAGAGCAGGAGCGCGTTGCCCATGGCGCTGAAATTTAGCGTATCGACTATGCCCGCCAGGCTTTTGAGCGACACGACGCCGGCCAGGGCGCCATGCTCCCTGCCCGTATGCACCGGCATGCTGATGGCGAAAATCAGCGAAGAATTTATGCGCCCCTCGAAGATAGCGCTCACGAAATTGCGCCCGTTCAGGGCTTCCTTGATATAGTCCCGGTCGCCCAGGTTGACGGTGCGGCTTATCGTTTCCGCCCGGCTTGCGACGACTATGCCCGACGCGTCGGTAAGGAAGAAATCGGTATATATGGCTCCCGTGCCCACCATGGCGGCAAAGCGCCGCGAGAAATCCTTGGGCGAGGCACCTTCGGCCGCCAGCGTCTCGATATCCAGCGCTACCCTGGCCACATCGTCCACGCGGGCGTCTATCCAGCGATTAAGGGAGGCCAGCACAGCGTCGCGATACGCTTCGGCTATGGCGTACTCGCGCTCCATGATACCCGCATGGGCGCGTACCGTGAGGCCTCCCGTATAAAGGGCAAGCAAGGCCGCGAGTATGATGAAGATGGGCACGAATTGCCGCATGAAGAGCCGCGATTTAAGGAGAGCTATCATAGGGATGCCTGCCTGTAGGCCATAAAAATAAGGCTTAAGGCACGGGCAGGCCTAGCGCGCCGGCTCGGCTTCCTTGCTTTCCTGCGCCTTGAGCATGGCCACTTCGTCGCTATTGAATATCCTGTCTATGTCCAGGATGATAATAAAGAGCTCATCGCGCTTGCCTACGCCCTGTATGAATTCGGCGGCAAGCTTGGTGCCGAAGCGCGGGGCTGGCTCTACCTTGTCGGCGGCTATCTCTATGACCTCATGCACTGCGTCGGCAAGCGCGCCGACGACCACGGAACCGTCAAGGCCTTCCACGTCGAGCACGATAATAGCCGTATCCTTGGCTATCGGGGTGTCCTCCATGCCGAATTTCAGGCGGAGGTCTATGACGGGCACGCCGGAGCCCCTGAGGTTGATGAGGCCTTTCATAAAGCTGGCGGTGCGGGGAAGCTTGGTTATGCGGGTATATTCGAGAACCTCTCGCACCTTGGACACTGGCACGGCGTACTGCTCTTCGTTCAAGGTGAAGGTAAGGTATTGGTTAAACGCGCTGTCTTCCATGGCCTTTGCACTCCTATGCTCTACTCTAATAGGCTGAAGCCCCCGAGTCAAATGCCAAAAGGCTCTAAATACGATAAAAGCGCCATTCTTGTGTTCCGCTTGATAGCCTCGCCGCCGAGCCAGCCGAAACCGAGCGCGCTGCCCGAGCTCCAGGCCCGCAAAGCCTGCGCGTCCATGGCCGCCAGGGTATCCAAATCAACGAAGCGCCCCGGCCGCGCTTCCTTTTCCAGGACGAGGGCGGCCGCCAAGGAAGCCGGGCTGGACTCCCCCGGCGGGGCTTCATAGGCGGTCCTCGAATAGGGGCAGGCGCGCACGCACTCGTCGC
>JBGSKZ010000832.1:0-3236 GCA_041741035.1 Treponematales bacterium | reverse complement strand
GGCCAAGAAGCGCGGCGCGGCCGACGCTCCTTTCCGCGCCGCCGACCGCGAGACGGTGCGCTGGTCCCTAAGCCCCGAAGCCGGCCTGGTGGCCGCCCTGCTTAAGGAAGAAGGCGTATCGGGCGACGAGGCCGGCGCGCTTACCCAGGAAATGCTTGAAAGCGGAGCCTGGAAGGACTTGAGCTTCCGCTCCTATAATCTGCAGAGCCGGCCGGCCAGGCTCATCCCCGGCAGGCGTAACCCCTATGTACAGTTCCTCGAGAGCGTCAAGGATAAGCTCGTGTCGCTGGGCTTCGCCGAGTTCGACGGCAGCCTCGTGGAGACCGAATTCTGGAACGGCGACGCGCTCTTCATGCCGCAGTTCCATTCCGCACGCGACATCCACGACGTGTACTACCTCGCCGATCCCACCAAGGCGGCCTCTATAGAGGAGCCCTACCAGTCGCGGGTGGCCACGACGCACGAAAACGGCGGCAATACCGGCTCGCGCGGCTGGGGCTACGGCTTTGACCGCGAATTCACCAAGCGCCTCGTGCTCCGCAGCCAGGGCACGGTGCTGTCGGCGCGGCAGCTGCCCACGGCCTCGGTTCCCGGCAAATATTTCGGCATAGCGCGCTGCTTCCGCTATGACAAGGTCGACGCCACCCATCTCTCCGACTTCTACCAGACCGAGGGCATAGTCCTGGGCGAAGACGTCAATATGCGCACCCTCTTAGGCTTCCTGGAAATGTTCGCCGTGGAAGTGGCCGGAGCCAAGGAAGTGAAGTACGTGCCCGGCTATTTCCCCTTTACCGAGCCTTCCGTGGAAGTGCATATAAAGCACCCGGTGCTCGGCTGGTTCGAGCTGGGCGGAGCGGGTATATTCAGGCCCGAAGTAACCGAGCCTTTGGGCATAACGGTGCCGGTGCTCGCCTGGGGCATAGGCATAGACCGCATGGCCCTCATGGCCCTGGGCCTCAACGACCTGCGGGAGCTTTTCAGCTACGATATCGAGAACGTGCGCCTGCGGCGCGCCCTCGTCAAATAAAAGGAATTAGCTATGCCTAAGATAGAAGTGAACGAAAAGCTGTTCTTCGAGCTGGTGGGGCAGCGCATGGAGCACGATCTGCTCGAGCGCTCGCTTACCGTGGCCAAGGCCGAGCTCGACGGCTTCGGCGCGGACGGCGAAGGCCCCTCGGCCGAGCGCACGATAAAAATCGAGCTTAACGACACCAACAGGCCCGACCTGTGGTCCACCGCCGGCGTGGCGCGCCAGCTCCGGGTATACGCCGGCGGCGCCATGCCCTCCTACGATTTCTTCTCGCGCGAAGGCGCCATGAAGCCCTCGGACTATAGGGTGGTGGTGGACGGCTCCATCAAAGGCATACGGCCTTACCTAGCCGCCTTCATAATCTCCGGCAAGCCCATCAGCGACGCCATGCTCAAGGACGCCATACAGACCCAGGAGAAGCTCTGCTCCAATTTCGGGCGCAAGCGCAAGTCCGTATCCATGGGCCTGTACCGCATAGAGCTTATCAAGTGGCCGGTGAGCTACAAGGCCGCCGATCCGGATAGCTCGAAATTCACCCCGCTGGGCATGACCGAGCCTTTGAGCCTCAGGCGCATACTGGAAGAGCACCCCAAGGGCAAGGAATACGGCCATATCATAGCGGGTAATGAGCGCTTCCCCCTCCTCATGGGCGCGGACGGCGGCGTGCTGTCCATGGCCCCGGTCATCAATAGCGCGGACATAGGCGCCGTGCAAGTGGGCGACCGCGACCTCCTCGTCGAGTTCACCGGCACGGACCTGCCCTCCGTGGCCCTGTCCGCCAATATCGTGGCCTGCGATTTCGCCGACGCCGGCTATGAGATCAAGCCGGTAATCGTTGACTACGCCTATGACACGCCTTTCGGCCGCTCCGTCACCTTCCCCTACTATTTCCAGGCGCCGGCCTCGGTGGATTCGGGGAAGGTGACCAAGCTGCTCGGCGATAATTTCAGCCCGGACGCCGTAGTGGCGGCCTTGGCCAAGATGGGCATACGGGCCGAATCCCACGGCCAGTACGTGCGCGCGATGCCCCCCGAGTACCGCAACGACTTCCTGCATCCGGTCGACCTCGTGGAAGACGCGATGATAGGCCGGGGGATGGACAGCTTCAGCCCCTTGCGCCCGCGGGATTTCACCATAGGGCGCCTGCATCCGGTGGAAAGCTTCAGCCGCAAGGCCAAGGACCTGCTCGTTGGCCTGGGCTATCAGGAGATGATCTACAACTACCTCGGCAGCAGCAAGGACTATATCGAGCGCATGAACATAAGCGCGGACGGCATACTGCGCATATCCAACCCCATGACCGAGAACTTCGAGATCGTCCGCCCGTCCATATTGCCCAGCCTGCTGCAGTCGGAGGCCGTATCGAGCAAGGCGCCGTACCCGCATAAGATTTTCGAGGCGGGCAAGGTGGCCTTCCGCGCTCCCAAGGAGAATTACGGCTCTAAGACGCGGCAGCGGCTCGGCCTGTTGTCCTGCCACCCGAGCGCGGACTACAACGAACTCGCCGGCCTCGTGGCGGCCCTGCTCTATTACCTGGGCCACGAGTACTCGGTCGTCGAGGCCGACGATCCGCGCTTCATGGCGGGCCGACAGGCAAAGGTCCTGGTAGGCGGGCAGGAGGCGGGGCTCTTCGGCGAGCTTAATCCCGTGGTGCTGGAGAACTGGGGCATTACGATGCCCTGCGCCGCCTGCGAGCTGGATCTAGAATGCCTTATGTGAGCCTGGTCGCGCATGGATGCCGTTAAGCGCTTCTCACGCTATCCTGACCGGCTCTATACGAATTTCCGCGCTCTCTTCGATGCGGTGTGCGCCGAGTATGAGGGGCTTACGGCCATGCGCATGCGCCTGGCCGACGGGGAGCCCTATACCGAATGGCGCTACCGCGACCTGAAGCGCCTTTCGTACGCCGCCGCCCGCTTCATGCGCTCGCGCGGCGTCGGGATAGGCGACCGCGTGGCCATACTGGCTGAGAACCGGCCCGAATGGTGCTTCGCCTACATAGGCGCCGTAGCTATGGGCGCCGTAGCCGTGCCCCTCGATTCCGCGCTTGACGCTAAGGGCGCCGCTACCATCGTGGGGGCTTCGGGCAGCAAGCTGCTCTTCCATTCCGCCGCCCAGAAGGCTAAGGCCGCCGCCGCCAAGGCCGCCTTGGCAGAGGCCGACCCGGAAGCGGGGCAGGGCCCCGTCCTCGTCGATTTCGACCTGC
>JBGSKZ010000831.1:0-2578 GCA_041741035.1 Treponematales bacterium | reverse complement strand
AGCGCGCTGGCCGACGCGGGGCGCCTGGCCGCGCTGCTCGTTCAATTGCCGTACCGCTTTCACTATACCCCCGACAATAGGCGTTACCTCTCCGAGCTGCTCAAGACCCTTGCGCCCCTGCCTTTAGCGGTGGAGTTCCGCAACGACGAGTGGGGAGGACCGCGCGTGCTCGAAGAGCTGGACAAGCGCGGCGCGGGCATAGTCGCCGTGGACAGGCCGGAGCTGCCCGGCCTGCCCGCCGCCGCGGAAGCAGTGACGGGCGGATTGGGCTACCTGCGCTTCCATGGGCGCAACGAAGCGAATTGGTGGACCGGCGACAACGTAAGCCGCTACGATTATCTGTACTCAAAGGAAGAGTTGGAGGCGAGCGCGCCCAAGATCAAGCGCATGGCCAAGGCAGCTAAAGTGCTTTTGGTAGCCTTCAACAACCACGCCAAAGGCAAGGCCGTGAAAAACGCGGGGGAGCTTAAGGCTATACTCTTCCCAGAGTAAAGGCGCCGCGTATCTTGGTTTCGGCCGCGCCTTCCTCAAGGAAGTCTTCCGGCGTCAGGCGTATGTAGCCTTCCTCATCCATGGTCATGACCAGGGCGGTTCGCCAAAGCTCCAGATTGCGGCGCAGATGCTCGCCGCAGAGCGCCACCGCGTTCTTGTCGTTTCGCGAGGGTATCATTATTTCCACGTAGCCTTCTCCATAGGCGACTACGGACAGCCAGCCGTTCTTGAGCACGACGTCGCACACGTTGGCGCAGCCTGGCACGGCATCCTGGTGCTTGCGTATCCAGTCGTCGTGAAAGCCGGGCACGACGACAGAGCGCCCATCGGAGAAAAGCCATACCGCGCCGCGGGTCCATGCAAAGGGGGGCCGCTCGTCGCTCGGTAGCCAGCTCATAAGCCGCCGCCCGAAAATTCGCCGGAGCCGGATAGAAGGCCCAGGCCGAGGCCGGAGCGCGCGGAGAATTCGGCGAAGTGCGGCGGAACGGACGCCGTCACCTCTATGCCGCCGCCGTAGGGCAGGCTGAGCCGCCAGGCATAGAGGAAAAGCCGCTTAGCGCCGTAGTCCTTGGAGGCGGCCTTATTGCGCTTGAAGTCGCCGTGCCTGTCATCGGCCACTATGGGCCAGCCCGCGCCTGCGAAGTGTTGCCGTATCTGGTGCGTCCTGCCGCTGCCGAGCTCCGCCTCGATTAGGCTGAAGCCCGACGCGCTCTCGAGGAGCCTGTACGCGGTGTCCGCGCTCATATCGCGGCCCTTGGAGCGCACGGCGTCGCGCAGCGTGCCGATTGGCGGCTCGGGCGCGCCGAACACGATGGCCCGATAGAGCTTACGCGCCTGGCGCTCGGATATGATTGTGGAGAGCTCGGCGGCTACCCCCGGACTGCGCGCCACTACGAGGCAGCCCGCCGTTTCGCGGTCCAGGCGCTGCACCAGGTAGGGCCTGAAGCCAAAGTCGCGCTCCACGGCCTCGACTACGCTGACGCGCACGCCCTCTCCCGGCTGCGCCGCGAGGCCAGAAGGCTTATCGATGATGAGGATGTTTTCATCGGCATAGAGCGTAGCTATCACGGCGCCATAGCATACCGGCTGGCCGTCCGGAAGGCAAGGCGGGGCCATGGGGCCTGCCCCGCATATTTGCGTATGTCGGTCCCATGCAGTATCTTTAGGGGAGTTAGCGGTGGTTTTCGGGTTGCGGAGGTGACCGCCATGGACGCGCTCAAGGACGTTTCCTGGATGAAGTATCTCTACGCGGGCACGGTTGCCGAACGCTTCAACTGGGGCGGCTATTCGATAGCGAGCACCATAGCGCCTACGGGCAGGAGTGGCATCCATGACCGCTATAAGTTCCGCATGTTCATCTTCGAAGGGGCGGCTTCGGCTCCCTGCGCCGTGATCAACCTGGAAACCGACCTGTTGGGGCTATGGAAGCTGAGCGCGCAACTGGGCGATGAGCGCACGGTACTCGCGTCCTTTGACCAGGCGCCCGACTACGACGCCTTCCGCTCCCTTGCCATAGCCGCGATGGACGGGCTGCCCGGGCTAAAGCCCCGGCAAGGAGCCAAAAAGACGGGAGCCCGAGCATCGACCCCGCCGGCCTAGCGCGCTATACTCTGCCTATGCGTATAACGAAAACGGCCGCCAAGGCGCGGCGCAGGGGCCCAGCTCTCTTCATGCTCGCGCTTATAGTGGCCTCCGCTACGCTTTACGCGGAAGAGCTCAATTCGAGCAGAGGCTTCTTCATAGACTTGCCCGAAGGCTTCGCCCTAAGCTCGGGCGACGGCCAGCAGAGCTTTTCCTTCGTAGCGCAGGATAAACAAACGCAGGCCGATATTTTCGCGTTCGAAGCGTCGCGCTACCCTTCTATAGAAGCGCTTACGGCCGACATCATAAAGAAGCTGAGCGCCCAAGGCGCGCCCCAGTACTTCCGCTACGCAGGCAGGCAGGCGGCGCTCGCCGAACTGCGCTTCGGCAGCGGCGCCCAGGCCATGCGCGGGCATGCGCTCTTCATAAACGGCGAGCCGCGTCCTAAGCCCGCCGAGCAGGCCCAGCAGGAGGCAGCCGGCGAAGCCGCCTACGACCTCGTGCT
>JBGSKZ010000830.1:0-1796 GCA_041741035.1 Treponematales bacterium | reverse complement strand
TCGGCGGCGCCTTCCACGGCCCGCCCCGCCACGCCCACCATGCCGAAGCCCAGCACGGTGTCCTCGTCGCCCAGCACGTAGTACTGCACGGCGCCCTAGAATTTTCCCAGGATCATCAGCGCGGTGATGAAGCCGAATACCACGAGGCCCTCGGCCAGCGCTATGAAAATGAGCGCCTGGCTGGCTATCTCGGGCTTCTCGCCTATGGCCCCCATGGCCGCCGCGCCCACGTTGGCTATGGCTATGCCCGCGCCTATGGCGCCGAAGCCGAAAGCTATGGCGGCGGCTATGAGGCCGAATTTCTGCACGGTAGCCTGCTCGGCGGTAACGAGCTTGGCGCTTCCCGCCGCGGCTTCCTGCGCGAAGGCGCCGCCTATGGCCACGAAGCCGAACACGGCCATGAAGGCCAATGCGAGCACGCTGGCCCGTACCCTGCCGGCAAAACGCTTTCCTTGCTTTCCCATACTCGATGCTCCTTGCTTAGTCTTTGTATCGCAATGAAATAGGGCGGTAAGCCTTACCGCTGCCGTTGAAGTAGCGCGAAAAGAATTCATAATAGTTCAAGCGGAGGGACTGTATGCCCGCCGAGAGGCCCTCCAGGGCGATGACGAGCGCGTTGCCCAGCACGAGCACGGCTATGGCCGCCGGCGACAGGGGACCGCTCGGGCTTATCATCCTGGCTATCTGGAAGAAGGCGGTCATGAGGCTCACGTGGGCTATGCCCAGGCCCGCGACGCGCATAAAGGACAGGGTATTGGCCAGGTAGCCGCTATAGATCTCCAGCAGCTCGACTATCCATTCCATGATGAAGTCCACGGCCATGCCCGGTTTGAAGCGCTTGCCGTGGCGCCTGCCGTGCAGGATGAATTCCAGCGGCCCCTTGGCGGCCAGAAGCAGCGAAGGCAGGCCGAGCATGAGGGCCAAGAGCTCCATCGGCGGTAGGCCCTTGTAGTCGTGAGCCACGAAATAGAAAGCCACCCAGGCTCCCGCCCCGTATATCCAGCCGCCCACGAAGCCCCCCTTGTCCATGAGCAGGGTGAACCAGTCGCGCTTGCGTATAAGGTTGATCCAATTGAGCAGGAAGCCCACGCCCAGCACTGCCATGCCGAAGCGTATGGTGATGCCCAGGATGTCGTAGATGGAACGCACCACGCCCGCCGGCTCCAGGCCGTTCACCACGGCATGGTAGTCGAACCAGAGCGGGGGCAGGAGCTCAAAGCCGAAATAGGAGCCGAAGAGCACGCCCGCGACGATGGCGGCGGCCCCGCAGTAGGCCACGATCTTGTACAGGCCGTCGGGCTTGCCCAGCCTGCGCGCCCGGGCTATGCCGAGCAGGCCCAGCAGTCCCACGACGAGGCCGTGGCCGGCGTCGCCGAACATGAGGCCGAACATGGCCAGGTAGGCCACGGCCACGAAGGGGGTGGGGTCGACGCTACCGTATTCGGGCACGGCGTAGTTCCGCACGAGGCCCTCGAAGGGCTTGAGGGCCGCGGGATTGCGCATCTCCACCGGCACGGGAAGCGCGGCCGCCTCGCCCTGCCGCGGCTGTATCCATTCTATGCTGCAAGGCCCCTTCGCGGCCCCGCGTATCCCCCGCTCCAGCTCGGCGGCCTTGGCCGCGGGTATCCAGCCGGAAAAGAGCACGGTACGCTCGGTATGGGAGAAGGACGAGCGCAACCTGGCCACCAGCTCGGCCACCCGCAGCCCGGCCCAGAGCGAACCCAGCTTCGCGGCCCTTAGGCCGAAGAAGTCCTGCAGCTCGCGGCCGCAATCCGCCTGCCTGGCCCTGAGCGCGT
>JBGSKZ010000829.1:0-2200 GCA_041741035.1 Treponematales bacterium | reverse complement strand
GTGCTCTTCCGATCTCGCCTTGCCTCCGCAGTCGTGCCTGTGCGCCACGCCGGCGCGCTGGAGGGCTATGAGCAGGGAATAGGCGGGCGACGCCTCCAGTTCGCGGGGCAGGCCGTCGGCGGCCTTGATGCGCAACATGGGCATTATTCGAAAATCGACACGCGGTTTCTGCCGGTCTGCTTGGACCGGTACAGGGCTTTATCGGCCCTGTCGATAATGGACTTGCCGGACAGGTCGCGAGAGGGGTCGTATTGGGCTACGCCCAGCGAAAGGTTCACCGACAGGCGCTGGCCTTCGTACACCATGACCGTGGCGGCTATGACCCTGCGTATGCGCTCCGCTATGCGAGCCGCCACGGAGAGGTCCGTCTCGGGGAGGAGCAGGCAGAATTCCTCGCCGCCGTAGCGCGCCGCCACGTCCGCCGAGCGTATCTGGGCCTGTATTATCTTTGCCACCTGCTTAAGCACCACATCGCCGCAGGAGTGGCCGTAGGTGTCGTTAAATTTCTTAAAGTGGTCTATATCCATCATGATGACGCTCAGGGGGTGCCCGTTCAGGGAGCTCTGCTCCATCTTCTCCATGAGCACGGTATAGAAATAGTGCTTCATGCGCAGCTTGGTCATCATATCGGTCGTGGTCATTTCGAAGAGGAAGGCATTGTTGATGGCGATGGCCGCGAGGACGGCTATGGTCTGCACGTAATCCTTCTCGGCGTCCACGAATTCCTCGCCCATGATCTGGTCGCCGAGGATAATGATGCCGTTCACGATACCCTTGGCCTTAAGCGGCACGATAAGGCTGGGATCGAGGCTTGCCATGCTCTCAAGGCCGCCGTAATCGCCGAGCTTATGCCGTATTTCCTGCAGGGTGTAAGGCCTGCATTCCTTGGCGAAGAGCTTCATGGCCGGCGCGTCCTCCGCCAGGGTGTAGTCTCGCTCGTGATCCACCTCGAAGCCCTTATAATTGCGGTGCAGGCTGAAGTAGGTGGAATCGATGCCCTTTTTGGCGTAGAGCGCCGCCTTGAGCACCTTCATTTGCCCCATGATGGTATAGAGGATGGAGTCTATGAGTATGCTGTAGTCCAGCGTCGAATTCAGGCTCTTGGATACCTCGAGCAGCTGCCTGAGGTCGAATATCTGCTTGTCGTATTCTTCCCTGATCGCTTCGAGGCTCGCCGCTTGTGCTTTGTCCATATTTTCCGGCATATGGACATCAGTATAATCGCGGCGCAACGGGAAATCCAGGGGAACGGACGATTAGCTTTGGGCCTTCCACGCCACGGCCTGCCTGAATATGTCCAGCCCCATGCCGCCTACGGAACCCCTGCGCCGCCAGGGATGGGCCTCCGGATGGATAAACGCCTCGGGATGGGGCATAAGCCCGAGTATCCTGCCCGTAGCGTCGCAAATGCCAGCTATGCCGTTGGCCGAACCGTTGGGGTCGACGCCGTCATAACGCAGCGCCACGAGGCCTTCGCCCTCCAAACGGGCAAGGACGGCCGCGTCCCTCGCCACGAAACGGCCTTCGCCGTGGCGTATGGGCAGCATGCGGGGCTCCAGGCCGGCCGTCCATACGCAGCGGGAGTCGGGCTCGAAGCGCACGGGCACCCAATCGTCGACGAAGGCGCCGCCCTTATTGTGTACGAGTGCCGCCTCGGGCTCGCCGTCCGCGCCTAAGTTGGGCAGGAGGCCCGTCTTAACCAAGGTCTGGAAGCCGTTGCATATGCCTATGACGAGGCCGCCGTCGGCGACGAAGGCCTTAAGCTCCGCTTCCATGCGCTTCTTGAATAGCCGGGCCAGGAGCAGGCCGGAGCCCAGGTGGTCGCCGAAGGAGAATCCGCCGGGAAAACCCAGGAAAGACGCGGAGGCGAGCCTGGCCGGCTCCTCCACGAGGTCCGCGGCGTGCACGCATTCGGGCGACGCCCCCGCCCGGCGAAAGGCTTCCGCGAGCTCCTGGTCGGCGTTTATGCCGAAACCGGTAACGATGATGGCTTTCATGCTCTGTACTCCCGGCATCAGGCTATGGGGCTCTTAAAGGCCCGCTCTATATGAGCCAAATCGCTGTCCACGACCCTTTGGCCATTGACGCTCACTATGAACGCGGGCTCTTCCGTGGTTTCGCCCACCCAGCGCAGCGGCAGGCCCGTGAGCGTCTCCTCGAAGCGCTCGCGGTCCTCCCTGCGCAGCGATACGACGAAGCG
>JBGSKZ010000828.1:0-1813 GCA_041741035.1 Treponematales bacterium | reverse complement strand
TCCACGAATATGATCCTGTCCGCGACATAGCTGGTACCAAGCTTCGCATAGCTCGCGTAGTAGACCGTCCTGAGCAGACGCTTGGTCAAGGAGTAGTCTTCGCTTTTTAACAAGAGGCCGTCTTTTTTCGCCACCCAAATTTTCTTGGATGGATAGGTCACTTCGTTGTCCGTTGCGGCCAGCTCTAGGATCCATACATCGAAACTGCCCAGCCTGCCTTCCGCGCTCGCGCTTACGGCATAGTCTGAGGCAAGGGTCGATTGGCCGAAGTCGGAATTCTTGGCTCCGCTGCCCGAAAAATTCTCTTTCATCGAGCTATGAGTAAATTTCCGGCTTTCCGGGTCATAGATCCATAGATTATCATCGATCCTGAGGTAGCCCTGGCCCAATTGGCTTACCGGCTCCAGAAAAAGCATTAAAAATTTATCATCGCGGTCGCGGCGCAGCGACTGTACCGCTTTGGTGTCGATGGCTTTTCCCGGTTCTTCGGTGACTATTTTCACCTTGGCCGAAAGGTCCACGGTCTTGAAATTGCCCTGCTCGTCGATAGCCGCCAACATGGCTTTGAAATCAGGGGCGGCGGCGGACTGGGCGCCGGCTTGAGAGGCCGCGGCCAGGCAAATAAGCAGCAGGGAAGCCCGGAGGCCGCGGTTCGCGCGATTCTTGTTGATTCGATTCATGGCATGTCTCCTATCAATATGCGGTTCGCAGCGCAACGGCCGGCTGCAGGCGGGAGGCGGTACGGGCGGGCAGCCATACGGCAGCCACGCTCATAATGCAAAGGACTATACTGTTCTTGAGGATCTCGAGAGGCGCTAGGCCGAAGCGAAGGTGCCCACGGTTCAGGAAGAAGCCCAGGATATCCTGGGTACCGAAGTTCGGCAGGCTGGCAAGCCCCATGGCCAATAGGGCAAGGGCAAAGCCGCCGATAGCGCCGATAGCGGCGATAATCAAGGCTTCCCAGAGGAAGATGTCGCGGATGCCGCGGCGCTTAACGCCGATGGCTCGCATGGTTCCTATTTCGCCGGTTCTCTCTATCATGACCATGCGATATGAATTCATGATCCCGACCATGGTAATGACCACGAGGATAATGAATATCCAAAAGCCGATAAGATCGATGGTGCCGATAATCGCCATAAAGCTGGACATAAGGTCATTGAGCGAGCTCACCCGGAATTTGGTGCCGGTCCAAGCTTCATCCTTGCCAATCGCTTTATTGCCGCCGCCTAGCAAAGAGCCCATCATGCTCTTTGCAGGGTTGCTGTTATCGGATTTCACCCTTTCCCATACCGGGGTTAAAACGCTCAGCTCTGACTGTATGGTTTCAGTTAGACGGTCGATATCTTCCATCCGATTCAGCCAAATGTTGACGGTTTGATATTCACCCGCGGCCAAGCCGAGCTGGGTGTTTATGTCGGCCAAGTTGGCGTAGCCGGAACTCGTGCCTATAGAAGATTGGCCGATATACTCGGAGATGACCGTCAATTCGACGACATTCTGCTGGCCTGACGCGGTCAGGCTTTTAAACAACACGGCTTCGCCGGTCTTTACTCCCAGCTTGTCCATGGTATCCTTCGGCAGGATAAGGGCTTGGCCGTCGGCCCTGGTATCTAGCGCGCCTGAACGCAGCTGCAGGCCCGCGCCGAAATCATTTTCGGCCCCATAGTCCACGCCTTCGATTTTTTGGGATACTTCCTTGACTCCGAATATCAAGGTGCCGTTTGCGGCCGAGCGCTTGTGCACGGCTCTAATTTCGTCGCGATGAGCTTCAAGGACGGCTTCCAGCGGCTTGGCATCGGCGATGATGGCG
>JBGSKZ010000827.1:0-9205 GCA_041741035.1 Treponematales bacterium | reverse complement strand
AAGGGCCAAGGCTAAAAGGGCTGCTAAGTGCTTCTTCATGCATGTACTCCATCCGGTTCGTATAGCATATCGTCCGGGCCGGTTCCCGGTGGATGCTTTATTTCTAAACAAGCTAAGGCGCACTAGGTTAAAAGAAAACAGCCTAGTCTGGCAAGCGCCTCGCGAGGGCCCGGAAGGCGGGAGCGAAGCCAGCGCCCAAGCTCACTGGACCCGCGCCTAGGCTCCCTGTGCCCGCGCGCCCGCTATGCGCTGGCCGAGGGCCTTAAGGCCGGGCAGCTTGGGCTTTAAGGCGGCGGCCTTGTCGATATAGAAGGCGGCCTTAGCGCTATCCTTCGCGCGGAGGCAGAGCTCGGCCGCGCGGCGATAGAACTGCGCGTCGTTATCCGCCGAGCTTCTCAAGGCCACGGCCTCCTCGAGCAGGGCAAATTCCTCGGAAGGGGCCAGGGTCCTGCCCAGTTCCTCGAGCACGAGGCGCCTGAAGCGGGCCAGCACCACTTCATAAAAGTAGCCGAAGCCGGATTGTTTTTGTTCCATGCCTATCAGCTTCCTCATGACGCGGTAGGCATCCCAAAAACGCTCCCGGGCTATGTATTCCTCGGCTATGCAGAACTCGGCGTCCATGGCTTCGGACCGCTCGAAGAAGCGCTCTAGCCTGCCGTCGTCCCGGTCGCGTATGCGCTCGTAGAGCTCAAGCGCCTCGTCCTCAAAATCGTGCAGTAGGTCGTAGAAAACCAGCTTGGCTATGTACTCGGGGTCATTGAGCCGCTCCATGAGCCAGCTGCGATAATCGAAGGAGCCCGGGCCGTCGTTGCGCACGATGCGCAGGCGCCCCCGGTCGTACTCGCGCCTGGCCTCGGCATCGGAGAGCACTTGGTACGCTTCAAGCAGCGAGCGCATGCCCTCGTCAGCGCCTCCCGCCATATCCGGATGGGAGGACTTGGCGCGCTTGCGGAAGGCGCTCTTGATTTCCTTAAGGCTGGCTTCGGGATGGACGCCCAGAGCCGAGTAATGGTCGGTCACGCGCGACTCCCCTTGGCGGTTTTTAATTGGCTCTCGTAACGCCTTATGAGGGCGGAGGCCTCGCTCGCGTCCCGCGCCCCGGCAAAGGCTTCGCTGAAGCCCGGGGCGTCTATGAGCAGGGCCAGCCGTTTGAGAGCGTCGAGATGCAGAGCTGGCCGGGCTTTAGTAGAAAGGAGCATAAACGCCACGCGCACGGGGTCGGCCTCCGGCGACGAGAAGGAAAGCCCCGCGGGAAGGAAGGCTATGGCGCCGCATAGCCCTATATCGCTATCGAGCTTGGCGTGCGGTATGGCTATGCCGGGTCGTATGGCGGTGGGCATGAGGGCTTCTCGCTCAAGGAGGCCTTGAAGGGCCTCTTCGCGGGGAAAAGCGCCGCTAAAGCCTTGGGCGGCGCTATCCACCAAGGCGGCGAATAGCTCGCGCCTGCCTGAGCAGGCCATGTCCATGAGTATTCTGTCCTGGGAGAACAGCTCGTGGAGCATGGACCTTGCCCGTGAGGCTTCGGGTTACTGGCCGCTGCCGGAGGGGAGAGGGCTCTCTTGGGGAACGGTGAGGCTGGGCTCGGTGCCCTCGAGGCCTTCCGTAGGCGCCTGGCCTTCGGAATTCCACCACTCGGTAGACTGGGTTTCCTGGCCGCGCGCCGCCGCCTCCACATCGCCTATGGAGTCGCCGCGGTTGATAAGCGCGAGGCTGAAGGCGATAACGAAGAAAAGCCCGCCCAACACATAGGTAAACTTAACGATCACGTTGGAGGAGCGCGAGCCGAAAGCGGCGCTGCCCGCTCCCGAGAAGAGCCCGCCAAGGCCCTCGCCTTCCTGATCCTGGATAATTACCAGGAATATGAGCAAGGCGCACACTATGGCGAAGAGTACGAGGAGAACAATACCGAAAAAACCCATCTTAATTACTCCGAGTGTATTGCTTCTGGATAGCCCCGAGCGCGGGGAGATTCCGTGGGATAATACCCGGAAAACGCGGTCGGCGCAAGGCCCCGGCCGCGGTTTCCCGTACTAGCGGAATCGGGCTATGGGAACGAAGCTTTCCGCCTTGAGGGCCGCCCCGCCCACGAGTGCGCCATCGATATTAGGCTTGGCCATCAATTCGGCCACGTTGTCGGGCTTTACCGAGCCGCCGTACTGTATCACGAGCGCCTTGGCGGACGCCTCGTCGTAAAGCGAGCTCACTACCGTGCGTATATAGGCGTGAACCGCGTCGGCGTCCTCGGGCGTGGCGGTCTTGCCGGTGCCTATGGCCCAAACGGGTTCATAGGCAACGACTACCTTGGCCAGCTCGTCCTTGAACACGCCCTTGAGGCCTTCGCGCAGCTGCGCGCCTACCACGGCTTCCAGCTTGCCCGCTTCGCGCTCGGCGAGGGTCTCGCCTACGCAGAGTATGGGCTCAAGCCCATGCTCCAAGGCCAGGAGCAGCTTGCGGTTGATAAGCTCGTCGGTCTCGAAATAGGAATGGCGGCGCTCGGAATGGCCCAGGATTACGGCCTGCACGCCTAAGTCCTTGAGCATGAGCGGCGATACCTCGCCGGTATGCGCGCCCTGGTTCTCCGGCCCCATGTTCTGAGCGCCCAGTATGATGGAGGAACCCTTGATAGCCTGAGCCACCGCGGCAAGCGCGGTAAAGGCGGGGGCTATCATCACTTTTTCTCCGCCGCCCTTGAGCTTATCCGCCAATTCGGTGGCCAAGGCCACGGATTCGGCTACGGTTTTATGCATTTTCCAATTGCCGGCCATGTAATAGCGTTTCATAACGTATCCTTCCTAATCAGGGGCGATGGCGGAGAGCCGCCCGGCCCTCCGCATCGACTTACTTGCAGACTTCTATGCCGGGCAGCTTCTTGCCTTCGAGCAGCTCGAGCGACGCGCCGCCGCCGGTAGAAACGTGGCTCATCTTGTCGGCCAGCTTGAACTTGTTGACGGCCGCCACGGAATCGCCGCCGCCTACGACCGTAATGGCGCCCCGGGCCGTGGCTTCGGCCACCATCTTGGCCACTTCCCCGGTGCCCTTCGCGAAAGCCTCGAACTCGAACACGCCCACGGGGCCGTTCCATACGATGCTCTTGGCTCCGGCAAGGACCTTACGATACAGCTCCAGGGTCTTAGGCCCTACGTCCAGGCCCATAAGATTGGCGGGCAGCGCCGCCCCGTCCACGGCCTGCGGCGCGGCCGCCGCGTCGAAGGCTTCCGCTCCTATATGGTCGATGGGCAACACTATATTCACGCCCTTAGCCTTGGCCGCCGTCAGGATCTGCTTGGCGGTATCCAGCTGGTCATCCTCAACGAGCGACTTGCCTATGCCATAGCCCTGGGCCTTGAGGAAGGTATAGGCCATGCCGCCGCCTATGACCAGGGCCGAGGCGTTTTTTAGCAGGCTTTCGAGCACCGCTATCTTGGAGCTGACCTTAGCGCCGCCTATGATGGCCACCATGGGCTTGGGCGGGTTCGTTACCATGGGTTCGAGGTACTGCACCTCTTTTTCCATGAGGAAGCCGGCGGCGGAAGCCCCGGCGAACTTGGCTATGCTCGCGGTGGACGCGTGGTCGCGGTGGGCCGTGCCGAAGGCGTCATTGACGAAAATATCGCCATAGCTCGCCAGCTCCTTGGCCAGCTTGTCGCGGGCCGCGGGATCGTCGCTCGTCTCTTCCTTATGGAAGCGGGTATTCTCGAGCATGATAAGCGCGCCGTCGGCCTGGCCGTCGATAAAGCCTTTTTTGCCGTAGCAGCCGTCTTCGCCCGCGAAGGCCACGGGCAGCGATAGCTTGGCCGCGAGGTATTCGGCTATGGGCCGCATGCGGTGCTTGCCCGCTATGTACGAGGCTTCGTCCCAGGCCTTGCCGGCTTTCTCGGCCTTTTCCTTGGCTTTCTTGGCGTCTTTCGAAGGATCGCCGAGGTGGCTCATGAGCGTGAGGCTCTTGGCGCCTTTTTCCAATATATATTTGATGGTAGGTATGGCGGCGACGATACGGGTGTCATCCTGTACCGCGCCGTCTTTCATGGGCACGTTGAAATCGACGCGCATAATGACGCGCTTGCCTTTCAGTTCGAGGTTCTTAATGCTCTTGATCATGGATATACCCCCGTGAAAATAGATTCGCCGCATTCGGGCGCGCTGCGCCCCATTAAAAAAGGCCGCCCGAGACGAGCCCGGACAGCCTTACATGCAGAGCGTAAACCGGGCCTTCCTTATTTCTTGGAGCCGGTCATGTGCATGAGCATATCGATGACGCGGTTGGAGTAGCCCCACTCGTTATCGTACCAGGAAACGATCTTAAAGAAGCGCTTCTCGCCGGGCAGGTTATTCTGCAGGGTGGCGAGGCTGTCATATATGGAAGAGCGCTCGTCGTGGATGAAATCGCTGGATACCAGCTCTTCGTGGCCGTAGCCGAGTATGTCCTTAAGGTAGGTCTCGCTGGCCTTCTTGAGGAGGGCGTCTATCTGCTCTATGGAAGTATCCTTCTCCGAGCGGAAGGTGAGGTCAACCACGGACACGTCGGGGGTGGGCACGCGGAAGGACATGCCGGTGAGCTTGCCCTTGGTGCTCGGAAGCACCTCGCCCACGGCCTTGGCGGCGCCGGTGGTGGAGGGAATGATGTTCATCGCCGCGGCACGGCCGCCGCGCCAGTCTTTCTTGGATACGCCGTCCACCGTCTTCTGGGTGGCGGTATAGCTGTGGATAGTGGTCATGAGGCCGGTCTCTATGCCTATGCCTTCCTTTAAAATGACGTGCACGATGGGCGCCAGGCAATTGGTCGTGCAGGAAGCGTTGGAAATGACATGGTGCTTGGAAGCGTCATAGTCTTTCTCGTTCACGCCTATGACGAAGGTCTTGATGGGCTTGTCGTCGGCCTTGCTCTTGGCGGGCGCGGTCACGATTACCTTCTTGGCGCCGGCGTCGAGGTGGCCATAGGCCTTCTCGTCGCTAAAGAGGCCGGTGGACTCTATCACGTATTCCACGCCGAGCTTGGCCCAGGGTAGGTTCTTAAGCTCTTTCTCGGCCATCACGCACTTGATTTCATGGCCGTTCACCACGAGTATATCGTCCTCGGCCAGGGAGGCGTCGCTCTTCTTGGAGCTTATCTGCGCCTTCATGCGGCCATGCACTGAGTCGTACTTTAGCTGGTACGCGAAGTACTTGGCGTCGGTGGATATATCCACCACCGCCACCACGTCCACCTTATCCTTGCCTAAGAGGCCGCGCTCCGCCAGAGACTGGAACACGAGCCTGCCGATACGGCCAAAACCGTTTATCGCTACTTTCATGGGTATCCTCCTAAGAATGCGTCGCTATCCGTCTAAGCATAAGGTTTTATATACATTAAACCATAGTGCCAGACTTATTTTAGTAATTGAAGGATAGCGGTAAATAGAATCACGCGTCAATGCGCCAACAATCAAAAAAATGCATAATTAGTGCATTTTTTCTTTTAATAATTCATAGTTATGCAATGCTTATTTATTTAATTAGCTTGAAGGCCCGTCCGATATTCTGAGTGTCGGGCAGGATCATAGTTCCCCTCCCAGTTTGCTATGACCCAACCGACAGCCTGTCAGGGCGGGCCGGTCGTAAAGACCGGCCTTTTTTTATAAGCTTGACCTTATGCAAGCCTTTCGCGTAGGCTCACTGACGTATGGCTCGTAAAAACCTGCTTATTACCCTCGTTCGCGTAGCGGCCATAGCCGCCGTGCTCTTAGCGCTCGTCCTAGGCATAGCCTTCGGCATAGCCTTGGCGTCCACGCGAAACCTGATGTCTATAGAAAACTTCAGCCAATTCGACCCCGAGATACCCTCCAAGATCGTCGACATAAACGGCAGGCTCATAACGGAGTTCTCCGCTGATATCAAGCGGGAAATCGTTTCGATAAAAGACCTGCCGCAACACGTTATAGACGCCCTGATCACGCGCGAGGACCGCCCGTTCTGGACCCACCCGGGCTTTACCTTGAGGGGATATTTCAGGGCCCTGGTGGGCGTGCTTACCGGCCGCAATATGGGCGGCGGCTCGACTATTACCCTACAGCTGGCGGGTACGCTCTACGCCGACCGCCGCGATATAAGCTACAGGCGCAAATTAGTGGAGCTCTGGTACGCCATACAGCTGGAGCGGCGCTTCTCCAAGCAAGAGATACTGGAGATGTACCTCAACCGCATGATCATGGGCCCGGGCACCTACGGCATAGAGGCGTCCAGCAAGTACTACTTCGGCCATTCCGCCCGCGAGCTTACCCTCGCCGAGGCTGCCGTGCTCGTGGTGCAGCTATCCGCGCCTACTCACTACAACCCTCTGCGCAACCCCAACGTGGCCCGCGACCGCTCGCGCGCGGTGCTCGACGATATGGTGAGCCTAGGCTACACCACCAAGGAGGAAGCGGATACTTCCTTCGACCTCTACTGGGACAACTTCGACTATACGCGCGTGGCCTCCGCCGCCTACAGCCCGCGCGACGATAAGGCGCCCTGGTTCAGCGAGTACGTGCGCAGGCAGCTGCAGGATATGCTCTACGGTTCCATCGACCTGTACCGCGACGGCCTCATCATCAATACCACCCTCAACCTGGACCATCAGGAAGTGGCGGATAAGTACATGAGCCGCTACCTCGAGCAGGTAAACAAAGAGTATGCCGCCTCGAGCTCCACGCGGCTGCGCGAGGCCGAGCGGCTCTACGCCCCCATGACCGAGCTCCTGGGCCTCGCCTTTAACCTCGAAGGCGTTTTCTTCCAGGAAAGCAAGGTGGAAGCTCTGGCCATGGACTATTACCGCAAGCAGGTGAACCCCACGGTGGACGCTCTTGCCATGCTCTTCGGCCTGGAATCCCTCAAGATAGCCACCAATTCCAGCTACGGCGCGCAGCGCACGGTCATGGCCAAGAATACCGTAGAAGGCGCGCTCATAACCCTGGATAACGAGGGCGGCTATATCACCGCTATCGTGGGCGGCTCCAAGTTCGAGCAGGACAATCAGCTTATCCGGGCAACCCAGGCGCGGCTCATGCCCGGCTCGTCGTTCAAGCCCCTCTTCTATTCGGCGGCCATAGACTCAAGGACCTTCACGCCGGGCACGCTCATCTACGACGCGCCGGTCGTGTTCTACAACGAGGACGGCACGCCCTACATACCGCTCAATTTCAAGGGCGAATGGATGGGCCAGGTGCTCACCTGGGTGGCGCTCGCCAAGTCCATGAACGTGCCGGCCATCAAGGTATTGGACGCCATAGGCTTCGACGCGGCGATAAACCGCGCGGCCGCCCTGCTCGACATCAAGGATCCTCTGGAGATTAGGCAAACTTTCCCGCGGGTATATCCGCTGGCCCTCGGCGTCATAGGCGTTACGCCGCTTAAGATGGCCCGCGCGTTCTCCGTCTTCGCCAACCAGGGCAAGGAAGTTACGCCCATAGCTATACGCAGCATAGAGGACAGGAACGGCAAGATCATCCTTGAGCCCGAAAAGGAACTGCGCGCGGAGCAGCGTAAAAAAGGCACGGCTATTCAGGTGATATCGCCCCAGAATGCCTACGTTATGACGGATATGCTTAAGCGCGTGGTCAGCGACGGTACCCTGCGCTCCCAGACCGGGCAAGGCGCCATCTTCACGTATACCGACACGGAAGGCAAGCGCTTTACCATACCCTCCGCGGGCAAGACCGGCACCACCCAGAACTGGGCGGACGCCTGGACCGTGGGCTTTACGCCCTATATGACCACGGCCATTTGGTTCGGCTTCGACCAGCCGGGCAATTCGCTGGGCGTCAATCAGTCGGGCGCGGTCATCGCGGGCACGGCCTGGGCAAGTTACATGGCCGAAATACACAAGGGCCTGCCCTACAAGGATTTCGTGCGGCCGCAGACCGGCCTTATAGACGCGCGGGTATGCGCGGTGTCCGGCCTGTTGCCCACCGAGTATTGCGACGAGGGCACCGTCGCCCTCACCTACTACGAGGGCACCCAGCCCAAGAGCTACTGCGACCTGCACCAGTTCAAGAGCGAGCAGGCCGAAACGGTCATACGCAAGCTATCCAGCCAGGGCGAAGTCTTAGGCGGAGGCCGGGTGGATTCCGCCCTGGACCTCGGGGAGCTTGACCTGGACGCCCTGTTGCGCAGCCTTGAGGCCGAGGATTATGAATTAGGCCCCGCGCCTTTCAATCCCTTCCTGCCGGCAATAACGCCCGGGTCCGCCAATCCGCCCGGTTCCGCCAATCCGGCCGGTTCGCCCGGAAGCGCGTCGGATGGAACGGATAATCCTTCGGACGTCCTTGATTAAGGGCCCGCCGAGCGCTACCCTCTTGATTAGGAGCATAGCGTGCAAGTAGAGATTAGCAGGATTAAGCTCAAGAAGCGTCTGCGCAAAGACTTAGGCGAGATAGAAGGCCTCGCCGACAGCATGGCGCGTTTCGGGCAGCTCCATCCCCTCGTCCTTACAAAACGCTACGTGCTGGTATCGGGCAGGCGACGCCTGGAGGCGGCAAAATCCCTTGGCTGGTCCACCATCGAAGCCATCATGCTGGAAGGCCGCAGCAAGGCCCAACTCCTTGAGCTTGAGCTCGACGAGAACGTGTACCGCTCCCCGCTTACCCGGGATGAGCTTGAAGAAGGCCTGGCCAAGTTGGATCGCCTGCGCAATCCCGGCTTCTTCGCGCGCATATGGAACGCTATACGGGCTTTTTTCGCCAGGCTTTTCGGGAGCTACGACTGATGGAAACCAGGCGGGGCTCGGGGGGCTTAAGGTACCTTGCGCTATCGCTGGCGCTCGCCGCCGGCTTCTTAGCCCTGCCCCTTGCCGCTCAGGACCAGGGCAGGCAAGCCGTGGTCAAGCTCACGCCCTTCAGCGGCGAGGGCTTCATAGCATCCGAGCTCAACGGCCTGCAGAATCTCGTGACGGCCCAGATAGCGGAGCTTGGCTCCTTCCGGCTTACCGACGATAGCGGCCGCGACCTGGCGCTGAGCGAGACGGAGCAGGCTCTGGCCTTAGGCGCGGCGCCTTCGGCGCCCGCCCCTATAATCGCGGACTACGTCCTTAGCGGCTCGCTGTCCCGCGTCGGCGATCTGGTGGTGTTCAGCCTGGCCAACACGCGCGTGCGCGACGGGGAGAAACTCGTCGTAAGCGACAGCGCGCCTTCGATAGACGAAATCGCCGCCCGGAGCGGGGCCCTCACCCGCAGCCTCTTCGGCGCGGCTAAGC
>JBGSKZ010000826.1:0-15425 GCA_041741035.1 Treponematales bacterium | reverse complement strand
CCTCCGGAACGGAGGGCCGCGAAGAGGGGGGCGTCCAGGGCATCCACCGACACGCATACGCGATTGAGGCCGGCTTCCAGCAAGGAACGGGCGCGCCTGCGGTCGAGGACTTGGCCGTTCGTCTGAAAGCCTATGGCCGCGCCTTCGGGCATGGCTGCCCGCGCGCAGCGTATGAAGCCCTCGAGGCCGGGGTGCATGAGGGGCTCGCCTATGCCGTTTAAGACCAGGGACTGCAGGCTGGGAAAAGCCTCGGCCAGCGCGCCGAATACGGCTTCGTCCATATCCGCGTCATCGGCTTCGGCTCCCCCGCTCTGCTTAGGGCAGCGCTCGCAGGCCAGGTTGCAGCGCGTGCTCGTCTCGACTATAAGGCGGGATGGATGGGGCAGGAGCGCAGGCGCGCTCGCCATGGCTGGATAGCCGGGACTCTGCATTAAAGGCGCGCTTTGGGCCGACATAGGCTGAGACTAGACCGTAAAAGCGCCAAAGGGCAAGCAGGGGGAAAAAAAGGCCGCCCGCGCGCGAGCGCGGACGGCCTTAGCCTTTTTTGGAGCTATCCGCCGCCTGGCTAGGCTAAGCGGCCGCCTGGCTTATTGCCAAACGTGGGTAACGAACTTAACGCTGGCGTCCTTGGAAATATCCTGGGCGGAGCCGTCGTAGGAGCGTACCTTGGTCCAGCCGAGCTGCTGGCTGAGTACCCACCACCACGCGGTGCAAAGCACGCCGGAATCGCAATGTATGACGGTGTCTTTCTTGGCGTCCAGCTTGAGCGCCTTGGCCATGGCTTCAAGCTCGGCCTTGGGGCGCACGAGGCCATTGACGGTGACCCAGGCCGCGGGCAGGGAGAAGGCGCCGGGTATATGGCCGTACTGGTCCACGAATGCGGCCTTGGCTAAGCCAAAGTAGGTATCGTAGGCGCGGGCGTCGATTATCTGGGCCTTTTTCAGGTTCTTTACCACGTAGTCTTTGTCGGCGAAGTAGTTGGCGTTGAGCTTGGCCTGGAAAGCGGTCTCGGGTTTGGTCTCGAAGCCGGTAGCCACGGCCTTGCCGGCCTTGGTCCATTCGGCGTAGCCGCCGTCGAGCACGGCCACGTTCGGGATGCCGGCGTATACGAGGGTCCAGGCGACGCGGGTGGCCCAGGCGAAGCGGGCGCCATCGGCCTCTACCACCACGACGATGGAATTGGCGTCTATGCCGGCTTCGGCTATGAGCTCGGAAAGCTCATCGGCCGCGGGCACTTCGTTGTTCAGGTTGTCCTTGGCCACGTACAGGCCAAGCAGGCTTACGGCGCCGGGTATATGGCCGGCCTTGTAGTCGTCTACCTTGCGCGCGTCCACGATAACTACGCGGGCGGCGTTGAGGTTGGCCTCGAGCCAGGCGGCGTTCACGAAGGCGTCCACGTCGCGGGCAAAAACCGGTGCGATCATGGCGAGGGCTAAGAGCATGAGCATGAACTTCTTCATCGTACGGTACTCCTGTGTAAAAGTCCCCGCCCGCTAAGGGGCGGGGAGAATGCGCTCATCAAGGAACTAGTTCGAGATTCTTTTTAGATAGGCCCGCTTGTATCCTGTCCGCCTGCAGATAGTAGGTCTGGTCGGCGTGGCAGGTTCCGCAGTCCCTCGTCCTGTCGGTGCGCTTGGCGATGTTGTGCGGCACCGTGTCCCAATAGTTGGGCAGGGCGTCGTAGCTGGACATCGAAAGCTTCGCGTGCTCCGTAAAGGTGTCGCGTACCGTGGGGATGAGGCGCAGAGTGGTTAGCTCGGCGGGGTTTCTCGGGTTCTTGCCCAGAACGATGGCCGGGCTCGACGTGGCGCCCTTGCCTTCATGGCAGGACGAGCACTGGCGATAGGCCGACGCGGTATGGCAAGCCGAACAAGATACGTACTCGTCGTGCGTGGCATGGGTATCCTGGGTTTCCGCCTTGCCGAGCTTAGAAAGGTCGTGGCAGTCGGTACAGGAGGGCTTGTTGGTCACGTCCTTGCGGCCGCTTACTTCCATACCCGTTCCATGGAACTGCTCGCCCGAGTGGCAATCGGTACAGGTCATGCCCTTGCGGTAATGTATGTCGGGAGTCCCGCCGTAATCGCCGGTGAACTCGGGCCATACGCGGCCGCCGTGGCAGAGGGCGCAGGTCTTCGTCTCGTCGGTTTTCACGAACTTATGCCCGTCGAGTAGGCCCGTGTTTATGCCCGATACGACGGGGCTCTTCACGTGGCAGTCTCCGCAGGACGCGTGGCAGGACCTGCAGGATTGCTCGAACACCTTGGCGTCGAACGTTTTTTTCTCGGCGGCGTTGAAGCGCGGCGCTACGCCGTTTTTCATGCCCGCTGCCGTGTAGTGCAGCGAGAGGGTATAGGTTTTCGCTATTTCTTCATGGCACATGCCGCAGGACCTTACGGGATCGTCGGAAGGGCGGCTCAGCAGACCCTTATGGGAGCTGGCCATATCCTTGCCTTCGGGGTTTCCCGCGTGGCAATCCTGGCAACTGAGGTAAAAATGAGCATCGCTGGCCATCGCGTCTTCAGTGACGACATAGCCCATATAAAAATCCGCCCGAACCGGGGGAGGTGGGCCTGCTCACCCCTCGCCTTCGGCTGAGCCGGCTTGGGGCGGCTTGACGAGTTTTTGCATAGTCGCGGCGTTGGTATGGCAGCCGATGCAGCTTGAATCGGACGCGTAGGCCGACAGAGCGCCTATGCCGAAAAACGCCG
This sequence comes from Treponematales bacterium, assembly GCA_041741035.1. Classification (GTDB taxonomy): domain Bacteria; phylum Spirochaetota; class Spirochaetia; order Treponematales; family UBA12059; genus UBA5200. The sequence goes on along the minus strand of JBGSKZ010000826.1, from coordinate 12,717 downwards.
CGAGGAGCATAGCTCGGTTAACGGTAGCTTTATTCATAGGAACCTCCTTTGTGGGATGCTGAAGGCCGACGGCCCCGAGCCTGCGCGGCTAACGATCCGGGCTGCTCGGCTACAGTATAAACCACAACTAATATGCGCGTAAATAGATAAATAAAAATATATATATATGACTAAAATACTTAAGTTGACAATAATCGCCAGGATTAGTAGGCTGGGCCAGCATCAGCGCACCGTACAAGGATAGCCCGTGAAAAAATTCATAGACAAGCTGTCATCCCTGAAACTGGCCATAGGCCTGATAGCCTACCTTGCCCTGACCGGCATCCTGGCTACGCTCATACCCCAGGGCTTGGCGCCGGAAGTCTACCGTGCCCAGTATCCGCGGCTCGTAGCCGAACTCATCGTGCAGACGGGCTTCGGCTCCTTTTTCGGCTCGATACTGTTCATACTGCCCGCCCTGCTTTTTTTCGCGAATCTCTCCGCCTGCACGGTCAAGCGTTTCCTGCGGGAGCTAAAGAAAAAAGGGCCGAAGCGTTTCGGGCCCGATATCCTGCACCTCGGCCTTATGCTCCTCGTCGTTGGCTCCATATGGTCTTATTCCGGCCATCAGGAGGGCTCGGTCACCCTTGCCCCCGGCGAGGGCGTAAACCTGCCCGACGGCTCGGTCATGGAGCTCAAGGACTTCCGCTTTGAGCGCTACGAGGACGGCAGGCCGCGAGACTGGGTATCCGTCGTGGACCTCAGCAAGGATGGCGAGCTCGTTAAGGAGAATTTCGAGCTGCGGGTGAATAATCCCCTCCGCTATGCCGGGCTCACCCTCTACCAGGCCAGTTATTCTGAGCTGAGCGCGCTCGTGCTCAAGGATTCGGGAGGCCGGGAATTCCGTATGGCCCAGGGCGAGGAACTGAGCCTTGAAGGCCTGAAGCTCTTCTTTATGGCCCCCGAAGGCGCTAATCCCGAGGACGCCACGCAGGCCATGCCGCCTCCTGCCGCCTTCGCGGCTGGAACCAAGGCAGTGTTGCGCGTGGGCGACGAAAGCGGCGAGCGGGTCGTGCGCGTAAGCCAGGGCGACATGCTCGGCGCGATAAGCGTGCTGGGCTTCCGCGTCGAACTCTCTACCGGCATACAGGCCGTGCTCGATCCCGGCTATCCGCTGGTCTTTCTAGCCTTCATACTGATCGCCTTCGGCACGGCCCTTACCTTCATACAGAAACTCAAGGAGCTCTCATGACCCTGGCTCAAGCACTCGCAAGCGGCGCCTTCGCCCTCATAGCGGCCGCCGCCGTTGCGCAAATCGTCTGGCTTTTCGGCAAGAAAGAACGGCCCGACCCGCTGTCCACTTGGGCCTTGGCGCTGAGCGCCGCGCTGCTCATAGCGGAATTGACTCTGCGGAGCATAGAAGTGAGCTTCGTGGCGCTTACGAGCACCTACGAGTCGCTGCTCTTCTACGCGGCCGTCATCGCCATCCTGGCCGTGGCCTACCGCTTCCAGAAAAAGCTGCCCTATAGCCAGGGGGCCGTCTTCGGCGCCACCATGGTAGCAATTATATTGATGGCCGTGGCCAGCTCTCCTATCATCCCCAAGGACGCCCTGCCGCCCATACCCGCCCTGCGCTCGGGCTGGCTGCTGTTGCACGTGAGCTTTTCGTTCATAGGCGAGTCCTTCTTCGTGGTCAGCTTCGTGGCCTCCCTCATCTTCCTCGCGAGCAAGGACGAGGCGAAGAAGCTCGCCCTCGACAAGATCACCTATACCTCCATAGCCATAGGCTACATCTTCTTTACTTCCGGCGCGCTTGCCTTCGGCGCTATATGGGCGGAGCAGGCCTGGGGCCGCTGGTGGAGTTGGGATCCCAAGGAAACCTGGGCCTTGGTAACCTGGCTCGTGTATACGGGCTACCTGCACCTTCGCATCATCATGAAGCGCAAGGATTCCTGGCCTTCCATCATAGCTATGGCCGGCTTCATCTGCACCGTGTTCACCTTCTTCGGCGTTAATTACCTGTTGCCGGGACTGCATAGCTACGGCTGAGAGCGCGCATCAGAGGCTGTAGCCTGGCGCGTTTGCTTCGCGCGCTAGCCAGTTCTGGTATGCGCTTTCTACATAGGGATAGTCCCAGGCTCCTTGCCTGTGTATGAGGCTGCCCCCGAAGCCGGCTTTGAAGAGGTAGAGGCCGTACATGGGATGGGAGGGGTCGGGCCGCGGGGCTACGCCGAACATATCGTACGCGGCGCATCCAGAAGCGCGGGCGGTTTTCATGGCCTCCCACTGGAGCGCATAGCTCGCCATATGCCTACGCTCTTCGTCGGCCGAGGCGCCATAAAGGTAGCTCGATCCATCGGCCGAAATAGAGAGGAAGAGGGCGGCGAGCGGCCTACCTTCTTTTTCCGCTATCAACAGGCGTATATTCGCGTCTTTTGCCCGCTGCCCCAGCAAGGAATCGAAATAGCCCCGGCCGTGAGGCTGTATTCGGTTGCGCCGCGCGGTAGCCGCGTAGAGCGCGTTCCACGTGGGAAGGTCTTCGGCGCTGCCCTCCCGTACCCGCACGTATCGCCGCTCGGCTAAACGTATATTGTATCGGGTCTTGGGTTTCATGCGCATGAGCAGCTTTTCGTCGTCGCCGCGCAAATCGACGATCATGGTATCCGGGGGCAGGATGTCGCTTGGGGCTTTGCGCAGGCCTACTTCGGGCACGCCCCAGTTCATGCGTAGCTCGCGCAGCCGCGGCTCGGGCGGGCCGAGCCAGTAGCCCTTGTCGTCGTATCGATCGTCTTCCTCGGCATAAGGGGATAGCCAGGGCAGGTCCCAGCGTACGAAGAGGCAGCCACGCCCCAGCGACGCCCGCAATTCCGCGGATAAGGCGGCCAGATAAGGCCCGCGGCAGTCCCGCTCCGGTAATTCCTCCGGGCCGAAGGGTACGTAGGCTACGCTGTCGCCAGCGCCTAGCTCGCGGAGCAATATCAGTATATCTCCCGCGGGGCTGCCGTCGAACTCAAGGTCGAAGGAGAGAGGTTTCCAGCCTAATTTCCGCTTTATGCGGCCCCAAAGCGCGGTCTGCTGCAATAGGCGCGTAGCGGCCAGTTCCGCCGGAGGCTTAGGCCGTATTCGGATATTCACGCACGACTCCATAGAAATAATAAGCGCCACGAAACGCGCGGCCTGTAGTAGCGCATTCTATGCTAGGATAGATGAGGCTTTGTGGCAAGCCGGCTCGATGCCCGCCTAGCCTCGATCAAGGGACGCTGCGAAGGCATGGTGCCAAGGCGCGTCCCCCCGGATGTTCAAGGGTTTTTGCCAAGCGGGGTAACCAAGCGCCGCGAATCGCTTACTAATATTTAAAGTAAAACGAAAACAGGCTCTGGCCGCTATCGCTCACATTGGGCAGGGTGGTCCAGTTGGTCCCGGCTATATCGTCAATGGAAACGAGTTTATCCAGGTTCACGCCGCTACGCTCGTCCATGATCGTGATTTTTTGATTCAACGCGGCGACAAACCTACGGGGATCGTAAAAAATATCCTGTGAAACATCGGCGGAGCTCGTGGAGGACCGTATACCGTAGCCGCTCAAGAGGCTCAAGTTTCTATCGAACTGCAGTATGAGGGCATTGGCCCCGCCTCCGGCATTGACCACATAAACACCCTCCTCCTTGACCATCACATCCCAAGGGCTGTTCAAGCCGCCGCTGCCGCCGTAGAACGCGGTAAAGCTCTCCGTTGATGGATCGTAGCCGAATACCCGGGGGGCTCCTCCTGTCGTTTCCCCGGCGATAAACAACACGCCTGTATCAGGGTCAATATCCATACCCCGGATGGCCGTTATGGGCTCTGCTCCGGACGTGATATTCAAGGCCGCGCTTTCATCGCCTCCGTCCAGATTGGCCCGCTTTAGGTCCGTGCCGCTACTGTAATAAATCAGGCCATTGGCACGATCAACGGCCAGAGCCCTTTTGGCGTTACCCGAGTTGGAGAGGGGTAGTTCAAGAGGATTAGTTCCAAGGATATCATCTATCCGCAGTATTAGCTCATCGCCCGCGGCACTCCCGCTATTGGCCAGGTAAATCCTTCCCTGGTTGTCAAAATCCACGTCAAAGGGACCAAAATTAGCCGTCAAGGCCGGAAAAACACTGGCATCAAGAATGGCCGTGAAGCCTGCGGCGCTTATGCTGTCGAGAACGAGAATCCGGCTATTTTTAAAATCAGGTAGCACCAGTTTCGTGCTTCCCAATCCCATATTCAGGGTGATAAGCACGGTGGAGCTGCCGATGTCCGTAACGGCCTTGCCCTTAAAGGAAGTAACGATGGAATTTGGCAAATCTACATTGACCGTCATTTCTATGACGCGTCCTGGTCCCCGTGGTATGGGGATTGAAAGATTTACGGGGATATCCGCGTAATCGTATACATCTGTCTCCATATCGGGTCCGCTTACCCTCAGGCTGACGGAGGATACGCTGGACAGGGAAGGAAGCCCGGCGAATTCGATTTCAGGATGAGCAAAGGCGGCCGAGCCTGCGGGTACGCCGCATCCGCTTATAAGCGGCAGGAACGCCGTTAGGGCCAAGAAAATCCGCGCTTGAATCATCTTCTGTATAGGCACGGGAAGCTCCTTTTTGCCAAAGGCGGGCGCAGGGTATTGCATGGAGAAGCGCCCTTGTTTTTACTGTCATCTCTTGTTTTATTCGTATTACATGTTTGATTATATTACAAAAAAGGTCAGGTAACAATGCAAAGGCGATTTTCAATCGAATATGGCGGCGTAAGCACATGTACGGGATTGTTTGAAAAGATTCGTAATTCACTTTTCCAATAAAAAACCGGCCCTACAAAGAGGGCCGGCGCATTGGAATCAAGGCATTGTACTAAACGGCGAGCAGTCTTATTTCCCGCAGCACTGCTTATATTTCTTGCCCGAGCCGCAGGGACAGGGGTCATTCCTGCCCACTTTGGGCGTAGCGCGCGTTACGGTGGCGGTCTTAAGCTCGCCCGATTCGTAGAGCCAGGCGTCGTCTTTCTTGACGAAACTGGCCAGCTCGTGGTGCTCCTCGTTGCGCCCGTTCATGATATAGGAGGCCTTGAATTCGACCAGACCCTCTTTATCGCCGGGCCCGCCTTTTTCGGCGCGCACTATGGTCAAGCCCTTCCACTGGGCGCTTTCGCTCCAATCCTTGGTAGCGCCTTCGTCTATATTCTCGTCCTTCACGCAGCTGGCTAGGATATGGCCTATCTCGTGCTTTACGTAGGCGCTATAGCGGCTGCGCATCAGGGCTTCGGCCGTGGCGGCCTTGGCGGCTCCGCTTATTATGGGGCCGCAGCAGGCGTCAAACGCGCGGCCGGAACCGCAGGGACAGGCTTCTTTCATTCAATATCCTCCAAGTGGCTGTTGTACCCCGAAGGGGCCTTTAGCGGCAAGGCCTTGCTAAGCTCGCGCCGAGGCGTCGAGCCGACCCTGCGCATGCGCGAGGCCACGCAATTCCCTAAAGAAAAAGATAGCGGTGAGCGTGGCTGCCAGGAGGTCCGCGATGGGAGGGGCCATCCAGAGGCCGGTCAGGCCGAAGCGCAGGGGCAGCACGATGATCAGGGGTATGAGGAGCAGTACCTGGCGAGAAAGCGACAGGAGCATGGCTTGCTTGGGCTTGCCCGATGCTTGAAAGTAGCCGGCGGCCACGATCTGAAAGCCTATGAGCGGCATCATAAGGAGGTATATGCGTATGGCCTTTACGCCCAGCTCGGCCAATTCCAGGGATGAACCGGCGAAAAGCCCCACGAAAGCGCGCGGGAAGAGCTGTATGAGCAGCCAGCCTCCCGTGACGAAGGCGCTTGCCGCGACTATGGCCAGGAGCATGGCCTTGCGCACCCTGCCGAAATTCTTGGCCCCGTAGTTGTAGCCCACGATGGGCTGCACGCCCTGGTTAAGGCCGAATATAGGCATGAGGAAAAAAGTGACCACCGAGAACAGTATGCCCATCGTCGAGACGGCCAGGTCGCCTCCGTAGCGCTGCAGCTGATTGTTCAAAAGGCCGTTGAGCGCCGAGGATGCCAGCTGCATAGCGAAGGGAGCCATGCCTATGGCCAGCATGGGCAGCAGTATGGCGCTTTTTGGGGCCAAGTTGCGCAGGCGCAGCTTCAGGTGGCTCCGTCCGCCCAGGTAATAGGACATAACCCACAGAGCCGATACGCCCTGGGATATGACCGTGGCCAAGGCTGCGCCCCGTACGCCCATGCCGAGCCCCAGGATGAACAGCGCGTCCAATATGATATTGAGCACCGCGCCGATGAGCATGGTGGCCATGGCCACCTTGGGGTTGCCCTCGCCGCGTATGAAGTTGTTCATGCCGAAGCCTAAAGCCTGGAATATGCTGCCCATCAATATTATGGAGGTATAGTCCTTTGCGTAAGGCAGTATGGCGTCGCTGGCGCCGAAGAGTCGCAAGAGCGGCGTGAGGAAGGCCAGGCCGATAACGGTGAGCGTAAGCGCTATGGCCCCTAGCAGGAAGGCCGCGTTGCCCAGGATGTGCTCCGCCTCGGCCTCCTTCCTTTCCCCGAGGCGCAGCGATACGAGGGCCGAGCCGCCCATGCCCACCAGCATCCCGAAAGCCATCAGTATAAGCATGAGGGGAAAGGCCACGGTGGCGCCCGCGAGGCCGAGCGGGCCTACGCCCTGGCCTATGAAGATACGGTCCACGACGTTGTAGATGGCGTTTACCATCATGCCTACGATGGCCGGCAGGGAAAAGCGGAGCAATAGGCTCCCTATGGGCGCCTTGCCCAGTTCTTCTGTTCTATCCATATGCGCTCCTAGAGTGTGCGTAAGATCGTTATGAGGGTAGCGAAGCCCGCCTCAAGGCTTTCGCGTTCGGCCGCGCCGAGCCTGGCCGTCTTCTCGGCAAGGGCGTTCCTTAGTTCTTCCATGGCTTCGTCGGCCTTGGCCCGCCCTCGCTCGCTGATAAGGAGCATGGCTTTGCGCCTGTCAGAGGGATCCTGCTCGCGATGGAGCAGGCCTGCGCCTTCCAGCTCGTCCACGAGGCCGGTAAGGCTCGCCTTGGTAAGGGCCAGGCAGGCGCCGAGCTCGGTGGCGGTAGAGGGGCCTTTGTCCCTCAGTATCATGAGCGCCTTCGCCTGGCTGCGCGACAGCCCTATGCTTGAGCGTATATCCACGTGGAAGCTGGGCATGACGTGTTTATGGAAGAGCGGCATGAATTCCAAAAGCAGTTCGAGCAGACGCTGCTCGGAGCGTTCGGGTACGGTTATATCCGTAGGCAGGGTAGTCCTCCTGATAAGTTCAAAAATAAACTATCAGGAAGTTAACGAATTAGGTATATTTAGGCAAGAGCCCTGAGGGGGGGGAGCGGTATTTTTTCGGCTTTTCCGCCTGAGCGGGCGCCTTGGGGAGCCGCTACGCTCCGCTCAAGGCGCCGCGAGGACGCTAGGCCGAGCCTGGTTCGAGCCCGGCTTAGATCTTCGCCTTCAGGACGGCTTCCTTAAAAGCCTTGCTGAAGGTAAAGCGGGGCACTTTGGTAGCCTTCTTGGCGGGTATCTTTATGGATTCGCCGGTGAGGGGATTCCTGCCTAGCCGCGCGGCGGTGGCGGGCTTTTCCTTGGCATGCACCTTGCCGAGATTGCCTACCGGCACGCGGCTGCCCTGCATGACGCCGGACTCCAGGAGCCCGAATACCAGATCCAGTATTTCGCGGGCTTCCTTGCGGCTTATGCCCTTACTCTCGGCCAGATACGCCGACATGGTGGTAAGCGTGTACTTTTCGGGCAGGCTTAGCTTTTTAGGCGGGGCCTTGGTGGTTTCGGCCTTGGGGGCCGTCTTTTTGGCGGGAGCTTTTTTCGCGGTCGCTTTTGTGCTTGCCATATCGTTTGTTCTCCAAAATTAAAAGGATGGCTAATAGTAGTACGAAGAGTGCCAAGCCTGCAAGCGAAAGCGTCAAAGGCTTTGAATGCCTAGGATAGCGCGCTACACTTGTGCGATAATCACGCATCGGAGATCCATCATGAAGAAGTTCAGCATCGCAGCGGCGCTCGCCGCCCTCCTCTTTGCCTCCTGCGCCTCGCAATCCGCCTATCGCAGCGCCGCCGACAGCCTCGGGCGCGGCGACTACGTGAACGCCGCCCTGAGCGCGGCGAAGTCCCTATCCCACGATCCCAAGAACTATAAGGCCCTGGATATACTGCAGAAGTCTTTTCCCCTGGCCCGCGAGGCAATGGAAGCCGAATCGGCGGATGCCCTGGCCAGCGGCGAGCCGAGGCGCTGGGAACGCGTGGCGGCCGCTTGGGAGGCCGTGCACGCGATGAATGACGCCATACAGCGCCTGCCGCCGCTTTACCGCAAGGGCTCCAAGACGCCGGCAAGCTTCAGCTTGGCTTATAATCAGGCTTTGCTCTCGCGGGCTAAGGCCGAAGCCGCGGAAAACCGCTACCAGGAAGGCCTCGCCCTTTCGCGCGCGGGCGATAGGCGCTCCTACCGCGAGGCCTATGGTAATTTCCTCTCGTCCATGGAATATCAGCCGGGCTACAAGGACGCGGCCGCGCGCGCTGAGGAGTCCCGCGTCCTGGGTTCCGACCGCATAGCCGTCATACCCTTCGCCGCGGCATCCGGCCTAAGCGACCCGCTCAACTGCTCAGGCCTGCTCTACGACGCCTTCCTGTCGCAGCTGGTAAGCGGGGCCGCCCGCAAGACCTTCCTGCAGGTGGTGGAGCGCGGCCGCGTGGAGGCCCTCCTGAATGAGCGCGAATTCTCCGTAAGCGAGCTTATCGACGGGAGGGTCAAGCCCACGGCCTCCGGTTTTTACGGAGCCAATATCATCGTGTTCGGCCAGCTCTTGTCCATAAGCTATACCTACCCCACGCTTACGAGCGCGTCCGAATTCTTCGAAACCATGGTCGACGAGCCCATACCCGGAGCCCTGCCTGTGGACGGCGTGGTGCCCACCCAAAAGGTCCTGAAGCGCGCGCTCGTCAACCGCTTCGTCAAGAGCTCCTCGCTTTCGGTAACGGTGGCCTACCGGGCCGTCAATGCCGAGAATTCGGTGATCGTGGACGCGGATACCCGCAGCCTTTCGGCCGCCGACGAGCATGTATGGGCCGTGTACCTGGGGGATAAGGAAGCGCTCCCGCCCGGTTACCTGAGCCTCGTGCAGGCCGCGGAACGTGAGATACGGGGGCCTCAGGAGCTCCTGCCCGCGCTTTGCGCCGCGCTCGGGGGGCAGCTGGCAGCCAGGCTCGTCGACAGCTTCTAGCTATCGGTAGGCTTCTAGCCCGCGGCCGGCTTTTAGCCCGCGTCAGCCTTCTAACTCGCGGCAGGCTTCTAGCCCGCAGCCGGCAATTGAGCCCGCGGCCGGCTATTAAGCACGTTGGTCGCGTTAAGCGCGCTGGTCGCGCTTATAAGTCTTGCGCTCCTGGGCTAGGAGTATGGTCTTGCGCAGGCGTATGGACTTGGGGGTGACCTCCACCATCTCGTCCTCCTGCAGGTATAGTATGGCGCGCTCTAAGGTCATGGGCTGTATGGGCGTAAGGGTAAGGGCCTCGTCCTTGAGCACCGAGCGCATATTGGAAAGCTTCTTTTCCTTGGCGGGGTTCACGTTCAGGTCTGAGTCCAGGTTGTGCTCGCCTATGATCATGCCCTCGTATATCTGCTCGCCCGGCGTTATGAAGAGCCTGCCCCGGGGCTCGAGGTGGTAGAGGCCGTAGGTGACGCTTACGCCCGAGCGGTCCGACACGAGGAAACCGGTGAAGCGGTCGTTGAAATCGCCCCGGTACTCCTCGTAGCCTAAGAAATACGAGTTCATGATGCCCGTGCCCTTGGTGTCCGTGAGGAAGCTGTCGCGATAGCCTATGAGGGCGCGGGACGGCACCGAGAATTCCAGGCGCACGCGGGCGCCGTCGTGGCAGGTATAGGAGAGCATGCGGCCCTTGCGCATGGACATCTTCTCGGTGACTATGCCCGCGTAGCTTTCCATGCAGTCCACGGACAGCATTTCCACCGGCTCGAGCTTCTGGCCGTCGCGGTACTTGAAGATTACCTCGGGCCTGCTCACGCATATCTCGAAATCTTCGCGCCTTAAGGTCTCGATAAGGATGACGAGCTGGAACTCGCCGCGGCCGCGCACGATGAAGCCGCCGCCTTCCTTGGATTCCTCCACTTGAATGGATACGTTCTTGAGGGTTTCCTTCTGCAGGCGCTCGAGCAGCTTAAGCGACTGCACCTTCTTGCCGTCCCTGCCGGATAGGGGAGAATTGTTCACGAAGAACTTCATAGATACCGTGGGCTCGTCTATGAAGAGGCGCTTCAAGGCCTTGGGCGCGTCGCGGGTGCATATCGTGTCGCCTATGTGCACGTTCTCTATGCCCGACAGCACGATGATGTCGCCTGGCTCCACGGCCTGGGTCTCCACGAGCTTTACGCCCGCGTAGGTATGGAGCTTGGATATATTTAGGCTCTCTCGCGCGTCTCCTTCGCCTATGCGCACGAGCTTGTCGTCGGCCCTGGCCCTGCCGTTCACCACCTTGCCTATGGCCTGCCTCCCGAAGTAGTCCGAGTAAGACAGGTCGGACACCAGCATCTGGAAAGGCTCGTCCTTGGTGTAGGCCGGCGCCGGGATTTCGCGGAGTATGGCCTCGAAGAGGGGCGTAAGGTCGCTGCCTTCGGCATCCAGGCTGGCCTGGGCTATGCCCAGCTTGCCTATGGCGTAGAGCAGGGGAAACTCGGTCTGTTCCTCGCTGGCGCCCAGGTCTATGAACAGGTCGTATATCTCGCTTAATACCTCGGCAGGGCGGGCGTCGGGGCGGTCAATCTTGTTGATGACCACCACGATGGACAGGCCGCCGGCGAGCGCCTTGTTGAGCACGAAGCGGGTCTGGGGCAGTGGCCCTTCCGACGCGTCCACGAGCAGTATGGCGCCGTCCACCATGGACAAGGCGCGCTCCACCTCGCCGCCGAAGTCGGCGTGGCCGGGCGTGTCCAGGATATTGATCTTGGTGCCCTGCCATACCACCGAGCAGTTCTTGGCCGCTATGGTTATGCCGCGCTCGCGCTCGAGGTCCATGCTGTCCATAAGGCGCTCGGGCGCTTCCTGGCCGGCCCGGAACAGGCCAGATTGGCGGAACATGGCGTCCACCAGGGTGGTTTTGCCGTGGTCTACGTGGGCGATGATGGCGATATTGCGTATAGCCTGATTCGATGCGTTCTTGTGGGGCAAAGCGTGTACCTGATTTCATGCGCGTACGGCGGGTATTGATGCCACTATAGCGGGGATGAGCCTACTATATAGGAAAAGGCCTCGGGCGTATAGGCTAGCCCGCCGCGCTCGGAGCTCGGCTCCTGGCGCCCGGCGCGAACCCGGGACGATGCCGCGCTCTGCGTAGCGATCAGGCCAAGCGCGGTAGCTCTATGCAGAGGCGGCAGCCGCCGCCCGGCTCGTTGGCTATGGAGCAGGAGCCCCCGTAGCCCTCGGCTATGGCCTTCACTATGGCCAGGCCCAGTCCCGAATGGCCCTTAGCCCCGTCCGGGGCATCGCGCTCGGGGCGGTCGGAGTAGAAGCGCTCGAAGAGCCTGCCTTCCATGCCGGGGGGAAAGCCCGGCCCCTCGTCGCGTACGCACACGCGGTACGCGGGGCCGTCTTCCTCCAGGCTCACGGTTATGGCAGAGCCCGGCGGCGAAAAGGATACGGCGTTATCCACCGGATTGACGATAAGCTGCACGAGGCGGTCCGCGTTTATGCGCGCGAGCGCCGGCCCTTCGACGCCGGAGCGGAAGTCCACCCGTACCGTGGGATAGTCCTTGTGCGGGTAGCGGGCCAGTATGCCGGGTAAGAGCGCGGCCAGGTCAAGTTCCTCGGAGCGCCCGGCCTGGAGGCTGTTGTCTATGCCGCTAATCTCGCGGAGCCCGGCCAGGAGGCGCTCCATGCGCAGCTCCTCGTCCCGTATGCCGGAGAGGAGGGCTTCCTCCTTGTCAGGCGATCCGAGGGCGAGCTCGGCCGCCCCGCGTATGGCCGCCAGGGGATTCTTAAGCTCGTGCATGAGGTCGGCGGTGAAGCCGTCTATGTAGGCTATGCGCTTCTTGAGCTTATCCGCCAGCGCTGCCAGGGCTCGCGAGAGGTCGCCTATCTCGTCCTTGCGCTTGAGCCCGGTAAAGCGCCCGCGCAGGCGTCCCGAGCCGTCGAGCGCCGTCTCCGCCTCGGTCCTGAGCCGGCCTATGGGCACGGTTATCGTAAGCGCCAGCAGTATGGACAGCACCAGCGACGCGAGGAGCGACACGACGAAGATGCGTATGATATCCAGCCTGAGCTCATAGAGCCGCACGAGTATGCCGTAGGTGGAGCGCGATACCAGCACCGCCCCGCGCACCTGGCCCGGCGCATCCCCGAATATGGGTATGGCGGAGTACAGGTTCACCGACACCTGGCCGCCCGTGGACAGCCTCGTTATGGCCCCGTAGCGGCCGGCCAGCGCCGCCTCTACCTCGGGGCCTAGGAAGAGCGCGGCGCCCGAGTAGAAATCAGCGTTGTTGTATTCCGCCTGCGGGGGCAGGAAGAGGCGCCGCAGCGCGTTCAGGGGATAGACGACGACGCGGTAGAGCGGATGCTCGTTGGCGCGCGGGTTGGCAGTAATTGCGTCCGCCGCCTTGGCTACCCTGCCTGTATCGCCGAGGCCTGGGGAATCGGAAGGGGGCGGGGCGGCCGGGCCCTCGCCAGGCAGGCTGTCGGGAGGGGCTGCGGG
>JBGSKZ010000825.1:0-4094 GCA_041741035.1 Treponematales bacterium | reverse complement strand
CCGGCGGCGCGCACGCGCTCGGCCAGGGTGCCCTGCGGCACGAGCGTGACCTCCAGCTCGCCCGCGTTCATCTGGCGCTGCGTCTCGGGATTGGTGCCTATATGGGAAACGATAACCTTGCTGAAGCACTTTGCCTTAATTAAGGGCGCTACACCCGTTATCCTGGCGTTCTTCTCATCCAGTACCGCCGTGTCGTTGCACACCAGGGTGAGCCCCTTGGCGCCCGCCTTTACGAGCTCGGCCAGTATGGCATCCGGCGAGCCGCAGCCTAAAAATCCGCCCACATGGACGGACTGGCCCTCGCGTACCATGGCGGCGGCCTGAGCCGCGCTGATGATGGGTTTTGATACCACGATGTCCTCCGTTTTGGTTCATTATAGCACGATAGCCCGGCTCATGGAAGCGAATGCGTGAAGGGCTATTTACCCGGACAAGAGGAAAAACCGCTATTTTCTTGCGCGGCGCTACGGAAGGCCGCATACTAAAGTCGCCAGCCCGCATGGCGAATGTGGCAACGGGCAAGGAGGAAATAATTGAAGTCTCTTACCAATTTCTTCGTGAAGGTAGCGCAGAAATATCTGCCTGACGCCTTCCTCTTCGCCATAGGATTGACGCTCATAGCGTTCTTCATGGCGCTCGGCCTTACCGGCAAAACGGTCGTGGAGATACTCTCGTCCTGGGGCAACGGCCTCTGGGGGCTCTTAGCCTTCTCGATGCAGATGACCCTGGTCCTGATAACGGGCCACGCCATGGCCTCGAGCCCGGCCATCAAGAACACGCTTAAGGCCATAGCGTCGGTGCCCAAGACGCCGGTGCAGGGCATCATGATGACCGCCTTCGTCGCGGCGCTGGCCAGCTGGGTGAACTGGGGCTTCGGCCTCGTGGTAGGCGCGCTCCTGGCGCGCGAAGTGGCCAAGCGCATACGTGGCGTGGACTACGGCATGCTCGTGGCGGCCGCCTATTCCGGCTTCGTCGTATGGCATGGCGGCATATCGGGTTCCATACCTCTCGCCATAGCCACCAAGGGCCATATCGTGGAGAAGCTCGTCGGGATTATCCCCGTATCGCGCACCATATTCGCGCCCTTCAACCTCATTATAAGCTTCACGATGATCGTTGCCCTGCCCATACTTTTCTATTTCATGGCTCGTAAGAAGGAAGATGTGGTGCAGGTAGACCCCGCCCTCCTTGAGGACGAGGTGCCCGCCGCGGAACCCGCCGTAAAAACGCCGGCTACCCGGCTTGAGAACTCGCGCATCGTTACCTGGATACTGTCGCTGCTCGGCTTCGCCTACCTCGTGTACCACTTCGTAAGCAGGGGCTTCGACCTGAACCTGAATATCGTCATCACGATCTTTATGTTCGTGGGCATACTGCTGCACGGCAAGCCCATAGCCTATGTGCGGGCCATCGAACAGGCTATTAAGGGAGCCGGCGGCATAGCCCTTCAGTTCCCGCTCTACGGCGGCATACAGGGCATCATGGTAGGCACGGGCTTAGCCGGCATCATAGCCCAGTGGTTCATATCCATATCCAGCCCGGAGACCTTCCCGCTCTTTACCTTCCTCTCCGGCGGCATCATCAACTTCTTCGTGCCTTCGGGCGGCGGCCAGTGGGCGGTACAGGGTCCCATCAATATACCGGCCGGCCAGGCATTGGGCGTAGACCCCGCCGTCGTGGCCATGTCCATAGCCTATGGCGACCAGTGGACCAACATGGTACAGCCCTTCTGGGCCCTGCCGCTCCTGGGCATAGCCAAACTGGGCATACGGGACATCATGGGCTACTGCATCATGACCCTGCTGGCATCCGGCGTCATCTTCACGCTGGGCCTGCTCATTTTCACCTGATAAAGACGGATGGCAGGGGCCGCCCGAGGCGGCCCAGCGGGTAAATAAAAGTGGCCCGGGTCGCGCATGCGCGGCCCGGGCCTTTCTGTGTTCTAGTACTGCGCTAGAGCTTAGAGCTTATAGCGCTTGGGGCCGAACCAAATCGGCAGGAGGAAGGTGCCGGCCACGAAGGGAACGGCGGTAACGAGGAGACCTACGACCGGGCTCCAGGAAAGGCCGCCGGCTATGGTGCCGAGGACCACGCAGAAGGCTACGAATACGGCGTAGGGCAGCTGGGTGGCCACGTGCTCCAGGTGCGGGGAGGCCGCGCCGGTGGAAGACAGGATCGTGGTATCGGATATCGGGGAGCAGTGGTCGCCGAACACCGAGCCGCCCATGACGGCGCCTATGGTAAGCGCCGTGGCGTTCACCGCCTCGGCGGGGGCTATGCCGGCTATATTAGCCAACTGCACGATAATTGGTACGGATACCGGTACCATGATGCCCATGGTGCCCCAGCTCGTGCCGCTCGCGAAAGATATAATGGCCGATAGGATAAACACGACGACGGGGAGGAAGGAGATGGGGAAGTTCCCGCCTACCACCACTTCCGCTATGTACAGGCCGAGGCCTACGCCGCCTTCGGAGCCGGGCGTCTTGATGACCGTGCCCAAAGCCCAGGCCAGGGTAAGGATCATGGCCGCGGGTACCATGGCGCGGAAGCCGTCGAGCAGGGCTTCGCCGGCCGCCTTGATATTGAGCAGCTTGCGGGCCACGAAGTATACGTAGCCGAAGGCCGTGGCGAAGATGAGCGCGTACATGAGGGCCATGGACGAGTCGGTATCGTTAAAGGCCTGGCCAAGCGGGATTTCCGCCATAGCCTGTCCTACGCTGGTGATGGATTCGCCGTCGACGGCGTTCATCCAGGTGGTCATCGGGAAGAAGAAGAGCGCAATGAGGATGACGGCTAGTATGGGAATGAGGAAGTCGAAGGGCTTCGCGTTGCTGGTATGCGCCTTGGACTCGACCTGGCTTACCACGACGCCGTACTTCTCTTCGTCATACAACCCTATATCTTTTTGAGCGCGCTCTTCCGAGCGGGCCATGGGTCCGAAATCCTTGTGGGTAATGGTGATGAAGAGCACCATGAACACCGCGAAGATCGCGTAGAGATTGAAGGGTATGGACTTTAGGAAGAAGGTGAACTCGCCCACGCCCAGGCTCTGCCACTCGGGCATTTCCTTGTAGGTGCCGATAACGAAGGCTACCCAGCCGGATATAGGCGCGAGTATGGCCACCGGCGCGGCCGTCGAGTCGATGATGTAGGCCAGCTTGGCGCGCGAAATTTTCTTCGCGTCGGTGAGCGGGCGCATACAGGTACCGATCGTCAGCGAGTTGAAATAGTCGTCGAAGAAAATCAAGAGGCCAAAAATCCATGTAAAGATCAAGGCTCCGGTCCTGGACTTAATCTTTTTGCCCGCCCAGTCGCCGAGCGAATACGCGGCGCCTGACTTGGCGAGGAGGCCGACCATGAGGCCGAGCAGGATGGTGAACAACATGATGCGGATGTTCCAGCCATCGGCGAGCGTGTCGGCTATAAGGTCCGACAGCCTGATAAGCGCGTAATACGGATTCCCGCCCGCGGCGATTATGGTTCCCGACAGGATACCGAGGAATAGTGATACCACTACGTCCTTGGTAACGATGGCGAGCACGATAGTCAAGAGAGGCGGCAAAATCGAGAGTAGCCCGAAATGGTCCATGCTATAGTTCCTCCTTGGGTATGGAACGGGTGTTGCTATGTATGGTGTACCCAAATTTAGGAACGCGCAATATCTTTTTCATGTTTTATTTAACAATTCGTTTAAAGCTATTAACAATTCCTTATTTCTCCAGGGTTTCCGCACTACTTTATAGGGGCCGCCCGCGCCCAGGCCCTTCTCGGCCTCGGAGGTGTCGCTGTGCCCGGTCATGAGCAGCACGGGAAGGCCGGGGGCGAGCGCCCTCAGCGATCGGGCTATATCCTCGCCCCTGGCGCCCGGCATGATCCAATCGGTGATGAGGCAGGCAAGGCGTTTACCTTCCGCAAGGTATTCCGCCGCCACCTCGAGCAAGTCCTCGAGATTCGTCGCCGTCTCAATGATGAAGGAATCGCCCAGGCCCCGGCGCAATTCCATGGCCAGGGCCATAAGGATAACGGCCTCGTCGTCTATGCAGAGTATTAATTGGCTAGCCTCGGGCGCGCTGTCGTTCATGCTGTCCTCA
>JBGSKZ010000824.1:0-2541 GCA_041741035.1 Treponematales bacterium | reverse complement strand
CGCGAAGAAGCGGAGCTGCTCGAGTCCAGGGTAAAGGAGCGCACCAAGGAGCTGGAAGCGCTCGTAGAAGAACGGGCCGCCATGCTCCGCGAGATACACCACCGGGTAAAGAATAATCTGCAGCTTATAGCGAGCCTCTTGCGCCTGGAGTCCGACCGCATCGACGATACGGCCCAGCGCAAGCCCTTCGGCGCGGTTATCGCGCGGGTGGACGCTATAGCCATGGCGCACGACTCTTTGTACCTGGCCGAGCGCCTCGACCTCGTCGATCTTGGCGTGTACGCGTCCAGGCTGTTGCAGAGCCTAAGCCAGGAATCGATACCGCAGGTGGATTTCGCCTTATCCGTTTCTGGAGAGCCGCGCATACGGCTGGATCATGCGGTATCTTTCGGCATACTCCTCCATGAGCTCGTGGCCAACGTGCGCGACCATGCCTTCCCTGGCAAGCCGGGCACGGGGCGCATCGAGCTTAAGGCGCTGCCCGGCTCTATTGAGTTGACGGTAGCCGATGAGGGGGTAGGCCTGCCCGACGGTGCCAGCTCTTCCTCAGGCATAGGCCTGCCCCTGGCCAAAGCCTTGGCCGAACAGCTCGACGGTATCCTTACGCAAGGCCCCGTCGGGCCAACGGGTCACGGCACTTCCTGGCTGCTTCGCTTCCCGACAGAATAGAGCTCGGCGCCCTAAAAAGGCTTGGCGCCGGTATTGAAGGCGGCTTCCATGCGGGAGAATACCTCGTCGAAGCTGCCCATACCGTCCACCTTAACGACGCCGTGCAGTTGCTGATATTTTTCTATGACGGGGACGGTTAGGGTCTCGTGGTCGTGGAGGCGCTGCACGATCTTGGCGGTGGTCGTGTCGTAGGGCATGCAGCGCTCGGTATTGCGTCGCTCGTCCAGGCGCCTGATGAGCTCGAGGGTGGGCAGCTCAAGCTCTATGACCCTGCTTATGGACGTGCCGTGCTTTTTAAGCAGCCCGTCCAGTATGTAGGATTGGACGAGGGTGCGGGGGAAGCCCTTGAATATAAAGCCCTTGACGTCCTTGGCGCGCTCCAAGGTCTGTTCGATAAGCTCGACGACGATCTCGTCGGGGACGAGCTGGCCGTTTTCATAGAGCTCCAGTATGCGCGCGCCTAAGGCGCTCTTCGCCTTGATTTCCTTCTCGAGTATAGAGCCGGTGGATACGTACTCAAGGCCGTATTTCTTGGCTAAGGCCGCGCCCTGCGAGCCCCTGCCCGAGCCGGGGTAGCCGAATATCACCACGTTGAACAGGTGCTTAGACTGCTCTTCCCTAACTATTGAATGTATATCCTGGGTTACTTTTTCTATGCTCTGGCCCCCGTCCACCCGCCGGTATATGCCGCGGCCCTTATAGAAGTCGAGGACGGGAAGGGTCTTTTCCTTGTATTCCTTCAGCCTGTTCCGTATGACCTGCTCGTTATCGTCCATCCTTCCCGAGCTTTTACCGCGGTTCAGGAGCCTGGCCACCGACTCCTCCTCGTCCAGCTCGAGGCTGATGAGGCAGCTGAGCGAGGTGTCGAGCTTTATCATGAGCCCTTCGAGTATGTAGCACTGTATATAGGTGCGGGGAAATCCGTCGAAGAGGAAGCCGTCCGCGTCCGGATGCTCGGTTATGGTCTTCTCGATGATCTGCACGATGATCTCGTCCGATACGAGCCCGCCGGAGGCGATTATGCTCTTGGCCTCAAGCCCGAGCTTGCTTTCCGCCGCCAGCTCCTTGCGCAAGAGATCTCCGGTCGATATGTAGAAGAGCTTGAACTCCTTGATAAGGAATTCCGACTGGGTGCCTTTGCCCGCTCCCGGAGGCCCGAACAGCGCGATATTCAACATAGAAGCTCCTATCCTCGTGTCTGCGTACCTGCTTTAAGTCTTAGCCATGGGCTTCTGCAGGTCAAGGCTAGCCGAGGATTGGGCTCCGGGCTACGCGTCACAGCAGCAAGGCCAGGATAGGCACGATGGCTATGAGGGCGCCGTTCGAGGCCAGCCATAGCGAGCCGGCGAAATCCTGGTCGAGCTTATACAGGGCCGGGGGCACGAGGCCCAGGAAGCCTATAGGCATGGCCGCGAGCACGAGCACGAGCTTGAGCCCCACGCCATCGCCGCTTCTCCCAAGGCCCGTGAGCAGGGCAATGCCGAATGCCGCGGCGGGCACGACGAGGGCCTTACCGGCTATAAGGAGGGCAGCCGCCTTGAGGTGGCGCCTAGCTATGGTAAAGCGCAGCTTCATGCCTATGGCGAACAGGAGAAGGAAGGAGCTCAAGGGGACCAGCACGGCGTTGAGCCCGGCGTAGAACGCCGGCCTCTGAAGCCCCGAGAAATTTAGGATCAGGCCGAGCGAAATGGATGCGAACGCTACGAGGAGGAAGGGGTCGCGGAGCACCCGCGAGACGCCCCCCGCGCCTCGCGGATTCGCGGAGGCTCCCGCCGGGGCGGGATTAGCCCGCTCGCCATAGGCGCGGGCCAGGGGAAAGAGCAGGGAATAGTACCAGAGCTCCTCGAAGAGCTTGTAGAAGGGCACGAGGGC
>JBGSKZ010000823.1:0-6553 GCA_041741035.1 Treponematales bacterium | reverse complement strand
CCCCGACGACGTCTCGGGCGCGCGGCCGCTCATAAAGGCCCTCTCCCAGCGCCGCGCCAAGAAAGACCTGGCGCGCCTCATGGAGCGCCTCAAGGACGCAACCGGCGAGCTTAAGGCCAGGATAGCCGAAGCCCTCCAGCTCATGGGCGCCGCCGGCGAGCTATCGCTCGTGGAGCTCTTGAACGAGGATATAGCGTCGCTAAAGCCCTACCTGGTGGAGGCGCTGGAAGCGCTGGGCTACGTGGAGGCTCGCATTCGCGAGCTGAAGCACCGCGACCCGGCCGTACGAGAGGAAGCCGCCCGGGCCCTCGACCGCGTAGGCAGCCGCGCCGCTTTCAGGGGCATAGTACTGGCCGCCCGCGATCCCGACCAGTCCGTGCGCATAGCAGTTACCAAGGCGCTCGAGCGCCTTGCCGGCCCCGAAGGGGAAAGCATACTCGCCGAGCTTGAAAAGGATCCTGACGCCAGGGTACGCAAATACGTGCTTTGGGCTATGGAACGCGTAAAAGCCAAGAGCCTATAGGCAACAGACATCGGCAATAGGCGTAGGCAATAGGCCGGCGCCGTCGCAAAAAAGGCCGCCCGGGGGTGTACCCCGGGCGGCCTTACTATTTCCCCGAGCCGCTCCTATTGCTCGATCAGGCTCTTGGGCTTGCCCAATATCTCCGCCATGACCAGAGCCTTCTGCAGCGCGGGAAGCTCGTCTATACGGCCGGCGAGGCCGCCCGTGGCCCGGGGCGGATTTGCCGCCCTCGCGGCCATAAGCGCGCTCCTGGATTCGCTCTCCTTGGCGCCGCCTATGGATTGCACCCTGGCGTTCGGCGCGCTTTGCGCCAGATCCCCCAGGCTTATGTCCGCCTCGAAAGAGCTGGACTCAGGCGCGTAAAGCGGCTCGTCAAGGGCGTTGATAGCATAGCGAGGGCCGCGCACGGGAAGCTCCTGCAGGGCTGGCCGGGCCGGGCTCCCTGACTTGAGCTCGCGCGCCTGCGCCGCTCCCGCGGCGCCAGTCTTTATCCCCTCCGCCGCCCGCTTCTTGCCCCCGAAGAGCGCCGATATGAAGTCTTCTATGCTTTCCGGCCTCTCGGCGCCGAGCGCGGCCTGCGCCTGCTGGCGTTTCCGCTTGCCGCTCTCGAAGAAGAAGCGGAAGAAGACGATGAGGGCTATCGGTATGAAGACGAATATCTGCTCAAAGAGCTCGTCCACGGCTACTTACCCTGCCCCTGCCCCTGGCCCTCGCCCCCTATGGACTTGCGCATCTGGGTGTCGGCCTGCAGGTTGGTAAGCCGGTAGTAGTCCATGACGCCGAGCTGGCCCTTCCTGAAGGATTCAGCTATGGCCAGGGGTATCTCCGCCTCGGCGAGCACGACCTTGGCGCGGTTCTCCTGCACGAGCGCTATCATCTCCTGTTCCTTGGCCTGGGCGGCGGCGCGTCGCTTTTCCGCCTCCGCCTGGAAGCGGCGCTTATCGGCCTCGGCCTGATCGGCCTGCAGCTTTGCGCCCACGTTCGCGCCCACGTCAATGTCCGCTATGTCTATGGAGAGGATCTCGAACGCGGTGCCCGCGTCCAGGCCCTTACCCAGGACCCGCTTGGATATCTGGTCGGGGTTCTCGAGCACGGCCTTATAGGACTCCGACGAGCCTATGGTGGTCACGATGCCTTCGCCAACGCGCGCTATTATGGTTTCCTCGGTGGCGCCGCCCACGAGCCGTTCGATGTTGGCGCGCACCGTGACGCGGGCCTTCACCTGCAGCTGTATGCCGTCCTTGGCTACCGCGTCTATGGTTACCTTGCCCTTGGAGGAATCCGGGCAGTCGATGACCTTGGGATTAACGCTCGTGCGCACCGCCTCGAGCACGTCGCGGCCCGCGAGGTCGATGGCGGCCGCGCGCTGGAAGGGCAACGGTATGCTGGCTTTATTAGCCGCGACGAGGGCCTGGCTCACGCGCGCCACGTTACCGCCGGCCAGGAAATGCGTCTCGAGCATGTCGGATTCCACGATTATGCCCGCCTTGGTAAGCATGATGCGCGCGTCAACGATGACCGCCGGCTTCACGTGGCGCAGCCACATGCCTATGAGCCTACCCATGCCCACCGGCGCCCCGGACAGGAGCGAGCGGAACCAGAGGCCGAAGAACTTCAAGAACAGAAACAGCATGCCCAAGGCTACGAGGCCTATTGCGGCATAAAGCGCGATGTACAACATGGCGAATCCTCCCCTTTAGATAAAATATAGTAGCGCCGGATGTCGCTTGCGCGGCCCCGCTATGGCTATGCCTGAACGGTCTCGACGTACACCACGCCGCCCTTAATAGCCGCCACCCGCAGCTTGGTGCCCGCGTCTACGTAACGTCCCGCCGCTTCCACGCTTACGGAACGGCCAGCTATAAGAGCCCGGCCCACCGGCCGCAGCACGCTCTCGGCCACGCCCTCGTCGCCTATGGCCAAGCCCGCGAAGGTATCCATTGCGGCCTCTTCGCTAATAATAGCCTCGGAAGAGTCCGCCGGCGAAGGATAGCCTGCGCTTATAGGCGCGGGCCTGCCTGAAGCGGTGCCGCTTATGGCGGTCTTCAAGGCCAGGCGGTCGAAAAGCTTGAGCTTAGGCCCCGCCGCGATGAATACGCCTATGCCTATGATGCCCAGCAGCACGCCCGCGCCTACCGTGGCGGCGTTGCGCGCGAGTATGTCCCACTGGAACTCATTCTGCGGAACGATAAAATCCTGCATGGACAGCACCAGGGCCCCGGCTATCAGGGCTAGTCCCGATATGCCGGCTATGCCGAAGCCGGGCAACACGAAGATCTCCACGACCAGGAGCCCCATGCCCACGATAAAGAGTATGATTTCTACCGAGCCGACGGTACCCATGAGCATATTGGAGCCGAAGAGCGCTACGAAGGCTATGATGGCTACGGTACCCGGCACGCCGAAGCCCGGCGAATTGATTTCGATGAAGAGGGCGATAAGGCCGACGAGTATCAGGATGGACTGCAGGGCAGCGGAGCTTAGGAACACCACAACGCCGTCGGCGAAACTCGGGTTCAGCTCCACGAGCTGATTCAAGCCGCCAAGCTGCTCTCCGAGCGCGGCAAGGTCGGCGACCGTGCCCTCGGAAAGGCCGTAGCGCTCGGCCTCGCCCGCCGTAAGCGACAGGAGCTTGCCCTTGGCCGAGAGCGTGCGGCCGCGCTGCGCCTCGTCGCCGCGCTCGCGCTCAAGGGCAAGGGCGTCGTCTACGGTAAGCGCGAGTGACTTGCCGTCCACGAGCACTTCCACCAGCTCGACGTCGGCGTCAACCATGGCCAGGGCTATGCCGGCCGGATGGCCGTTCTTCTCGGCGAGGGCGGCCATCTGCGAACGCACCGCGCTTACCGTCTTCTCCCCGGCACCTTCCATGCTGCCGTCCGCCGAAGCCACGACCGGCGCGGCCGCCCCTATCGAAGTGCCCGGGGCCATATAGATTTCGGCGCAGGACAGGGCTATGAGCGCGCCGGCCGACCAGCTTACGCCCATGCCGTCGCTACCCGCGCCCACGAAGGCCACGGTGCGCGCCTCCCGTATGGCCCCTATAGCGGAGGCTATACGCAGGGCGGAATCGACGCGCCCCCCGAAAGTGTCTATGGTAAAGATGATATCGCTGGCGCCCTCGTCAAGCGCCGCCTTGATGCGCCGCTGCACGAACACCGCGGTGGAAGCCTCGATATCGCCCTGTATGGGTATGACGAAGACCGAGCCGGAACCGGTCCCAGCCGAGCCTGAAGCGCCCTGCGAATAAGCCGGAGCCGCAATCGCCGCGGCAAAGGCCAAGCACAAGAGCGCGCGCGTAAGAACGTTGCGTTTCATAAATATATGATACGGCTAGATAGGCCTTAGGGAAAGGAAATTCTCGGGACTTCGGCCCTCCTTTCCCTAGGGTCGAAGCCTCCGCTATAATCGTGAGCTATGAGCCAAGCCGCCAGCGGCCTTAAAGCCGCGCCAGCCATTTCGCCGGAACCCCCGTTGGAAAGCGGACAAAAGCTGAGGGCTATACTGCCCGGACTAGCCCTCTGTCTTACCATAGCGGCACTTTCCTGGCCCCTAGGCAAAGCCCTGCCCGTGATAGGCGGCGCGGTATTCGCTATAGCGCTAGGCATAGTCGCCGGCTCTATGCTAAGAAGCGAACGCCTGAAGCCGGGCATACGCTTTTGCAGTAAGAAGATCCTACAGTATTCTATTATACTCCTGGGTTTCGATATGCAGCTTGCCCGCGTGCTCGCGGTGGGCGGACAATCCCTCTTCGTCATGCTCTTCACTCTCAGCGCCGCCTTTATCGCCGCGGCCGCCATGGGCAAAGCCCTCAAACTGAGCGGCAATATCGGCACGCTCATAGGCGTCGGCACCGCCATATGCGGGGGCTCCGCCATCGCGGCGGCCGCTCCGGTGCTGAGAGCCAAGGACGAGGAAATAGCGCAGGCCATATCCACGATTTTCTTATTCAACGTCGCGGCGGTATTCCTCTTCCCGCAGATCGGCCGCCTGATCGGTTTGAGCGACCGGGGCTTCGGCATATGGGCGGGGACCGCGGTTAACGACACGTCGTCGGTAGTGGCCGCCGCCTCGGCTTGGAGCCAGCGCGGGGGCGACGATGCGGCGCTGGTTACCGCCACCATAGTCAAGCTTACCCGTACCCTTATGATCATTCCCGTATGCCTGGCCCTCGCCTGGCATACCGCGAGGAAAAGCGCTAAGGGGACGCGCGGAGCCGCGCCCGACGAATCCGCGCCGCGCGCGGCAGGCGTATTTTCGCTGGCAAAGACCTTCCCCTGGTTCGTGCTGGGCTTCCTGGCGGCTGCCCTAGCCAATTCCTTCGCCCCTTTGCCGGCGCCGCTACCCTCGCTACTCGTACGCGCAGGCAAATTCCTCATCGTCATGGCTATGAGCGCGATAGGCCTATCGACCAATCTTATGAAGCTCCTTGCCGGAGGCCGCAAGCCTCTTGCCCTTGGCCTCGTCTGCTGGTTTACGGTAGCGCTCGTGTCGCTGGCGGTGCAAGCCGCTACGGCCGCCTGGTAGCCTAAACCCCGGGCGCGGGCTGCCCGCCGGCCAAGCCCTGCTCGCAGAGGTAATCGCAGAAAAAACAAATATCCGAAGTCTTGCCGGGAAAAACCACGCCCTTGGCCTCAAGCTCCTTGCGTAGCCGTCCCAAGCCTTTTTCATAACAGGCGCCAACGTGGGGAGCCTTGGCGGCTGCGGCCATGAGCGCCTCGTAGCCCTCGCGTATATTCCCCAGGATAAGCTCTGGCCGTTCATTGGCAAAGCCGCAACAGACGGCCACCGAGCCGTCCGGATGCACATAGAGCACCTGGCCCGGCCCTTCGCAGTAGTCGTCCTCAAACCAGGACCGCGCGGCCCAGGCGCCCTCTTCGGCCGAAGCGGAACGAGGCGAGCGGAGTATGGGCAGGCAGAGCCCCGAGCCGTCATCGGGGTCATCGGCCGTATGCGCTCGGTAAGCCTCGTCGACGATGCGGCTAGGCTCGCCATCGCGCGACTCCACGCTTCCGCCCAGCAGCGCCGACAGCCTGTCCAAGTCGCCCAAAAAGGCCGCGTCGTCGGGCGAGCGAACCGAGAGCAGCTCCGCTCCGTCCTTTCGCCCCCAAATCCTGTAGTAGGCTCCAAGGAAAGCGGCGATGCGGCTGGGATCCTGCCCATGATAGGCGTCATAGCTTAAGCCCAGCATGCCGTCGAAACCCGCCTCATACAGGGCTCCCAGCGTGGCCGCGAGTTCAGCCTCGTCCGCCCACCAGTCGCCGTTAGTCATGAGCCGGTCGAAGAGGAGGCCGCGCTCGGCGACGGCCGCGCTGAGCTCCACGAGGAAGCCCGGCATGAGAAAGGGCTCGCCGCCTGAAAAGCCCACGCGCTCTATTGAAGGCAGCGTTTCGCTCTCGATGCAGTCATCCAGAAACCGTATGGCGGCAGCCGCGTCGAGCTCGTCGGCTCCTCTTTTCACCCGGCAGTGCGCGCAATACAGGTTGCACTGCCCGGTGGGGGCGAAGATGATCTCGTCTGGCTTGAACGCGGGCACATGCTTCATAGCGCTTCCTTTTCGCCGTCGCTTAGGCTTCTTAGTTCCCTGAAGCTTGTGTCTGATCGCTTGGGAACGCTAGCCCTAGCGGTATCGCCAGCAGGCTTACAATATCGGATGCGGCGTTTTTACCCAAGACACAAGCTTCGAGGAACTAGCTTAGGCTTCGGCATACACGGAAAGCGCCGAGCAGGCCGGGTCCGACACGCTAAATAAACTCGAACGCGAGCGCGACGGTCTCGTCGGGCCGCAGCTCGCGCTCGAATTGGTCGCCATTCAAGAGGTCCAAGGTCGAAGCCCCGGAGCTTAGGCCGAAGGCTTCACGCCACTCGACCGCGGGCGCGGCGCTTCCCCCGCTTCATCGATTGGGCTTTATCCAGGCTTTTTGGCGCGGCCGAGGGCCAAGAAACGCGATAATCGTCCTTTTTTGGCTGGCGCATTACTATAAGCTGGGACCATACTTATGATAGACTGGTACGCGTAGGGCGGGCGATACG
>JBGSKZ010000822.1:0-2772 GCA_041741035.1 Treponematales bacterium | reverse complement strand
GGCGATAGCGCGGACGCGGATGGCGGCGCGGACCACGACGGCGCGGCCGACGACGGCGGCGGATACGGCCATGACGCCGACGCGGGATCGGACGCTCACAATGCGGACGCCTCCGGCGGCGCGGAAGCGGATCAAGGCGACGACGCGGATACTGGACACGCGATCGCAGAAGGCCAAGCGGCTGAAGGGAACCACGCCCATGGCGATAGGGGTTCCTACGTGGCCGCGGCAAGCGCCGGCACCCGCCTAGTGGCCAAAACCATAGGCACGCTCCGCGGCGGCGTGTATTTCTCCCTGGGCGCCGGCCCTACCGGCCTCTTCGCCGTCCTCACCGGGGTAGCGCCCGCCGCGAGCCTGGCCTGGAGCGCGGGCGCCGGCATCTTCATAGCCATATTAGCTAAGGCCCTCCGCGCCTTTATACGCAAGGACCTGGATTCGTCCATCAAGCCCGAGGAATTCCTCATGGACAGCGCGCGCATCAGCGTGCCCCTAAGCCCGGGTGCCATGGGCAAAGCCATCGTGAGGCGCTACGGCAGGGACGCCGAACTCTACGTGCGCTGCAAGGACCCGGGCAAAGCCCTGCCCAAAGGGGCAGAGGTGCACATCGTGGATTGGGACGACGACTGCTATTGGGTTG
The DNA here is from genome assembly GCA_041741035.1 of Treponematales bacterium. Taxonomy (GTDB): domain Bacteria; phylum Spirochaetota; class Spirochaetia; order Treponematales; family UBA12059; genus UBA5200. The sequence goes on along the minus strand of JBGSKZ010000822.1, from coordinate 2,135 downwards.
AATAGCCGCGCTAGGGCTTAGAGCGCTAATGAGCGAAAGAGGAGCCCCTGATACGGGTCCTCCGCTGATCGGGCGAACGGCGAGGAGCGGCTTTTAAGCATAAAATTCATGGAGGAAGCAAAAGCATGGAACTTTTAGAGCAAGTTTTCTCGAGCGTAGCCGGGCTTATCTACGGCGGGCTCGGAGTCGTAGCCTTCGTGGCCCTCATAGGCCTGCTTAAGGCTACCATAAAAGTCGCGTCGCCCGACCGCATACTCGTGGTGACGGGACGCAAGACGAAGCGGCATGGCCGCAGCTTCGGTTTTACGGTGGACCGTGGGCGCAGCCTCGTAATACCCTACTTCCAGGCGGTGGCCACCCTTGACCTAGGCGTCTTTCCCATCAACGTGCGGGTGGAGGGCGTCAACAGCGCCAACGGCATAACGGTGGGCGCCGACGCCACGGCATGCGTATGCATCGACGACGACGACGAGGCCATGCTCTACAGCGCCGTGGAGCGCCTGATGGGCAAGGACCTTAAGCAGATTCACGACCAAGTGCAGCAGACCCTCATAGGCAATTTCCGCGGCGCCCTCAATAAAGCCACGCCCCTGCAGGCCATAGGCATGGAGGACGTGGGCAACGACGAGGGCCAGTCCGACGTGGGCGAGCGCGCCCAATTCCGCGGCGAACTGCTCGAGGACATAAACTCGGACCTCCGCTCCTTCGGCATGAAGGTGGTATCCGTATCCCTGCAGAAGATATGGGACACCTCGAACTACATAGCCAACCTGGCGCAGAAGACCCTTGCGGAGAAGCGCCGCCAGGTGGAAATCGAGGAATCGCGGCTGCGGGCCATAGCCGACCAGGCGGAAAGCGACGCGCGCAAACGCATAGAAGTATCCCGGAGCCAGGCCGACGAGGCCATCATAGCCGCGCGCGAGACCCTCGAGGTATACCGCCGCGAATCGGCGGGCCTCGTGGAGGAAGCCAAGCTCAAGGCCGACCAGGCCATAGCCGAGGCCCGCAACGCAGGCGAGTCGGCAGTGCAGTCCCAGCTCATCAACCTGCGGCTCCTGCACAACCAGTCAGAGGTCACCATACAGGCGGAGGCGCAGGAGGAAGCCGCGCGCACCGTGGCGGAAGGCGGCCGCGAGGCGGTATCCATACGCCAGGCGGCGCGCAACGAGATACTCAAGACCAAGGCCGGACTGCTCGCGCGCTACGGCGACGACGCATCCAGCGTGCTCTTCCTGCAGCAGAAGCTGCCCGCCCTCTTCGCCGCCTACCGCGAAGCCACCGAAGGCAACGCGGTGGACAATCTCGTCGTGATGAACGACGAGGAGGGCTTCGCCGGCGCCGTTAACCGCGGCCCCCGCGCCTTCGCCGATTTCCTTAAGACCTTCGGTGAGGCCTTCGGCGTCGACGTACGCGCGCTCGCCATGCCGGCGGGCGCCGCGGCGCCCGCGAAAGGAGCGTCCAAATGATAGCGTTCATTGCCGTGCTCGGCGGCCTCGTGGCCGTAACCATAATCGTCCAGCTGCTCACGAACATGAAGATAGTCGGGGGCAACGAACTCGGCGTGGTAAGCGGCTCAGGCGGCGCCAAGGGCTTCCGCACGCTCTCGGGCGGCCGGGCCTTCATCATACCGCTCCTGCAGCGCTTCAATAAATTCGACCTGACCCCCATGACCATAGAGGTCGTGGTGGACTCCGCCATAGCGGCGGGCATCGTGCCCCTCAACGTAAAGGCCACCGTATCCTTCGCCATAGCCAGCAACGAGGCCGGCCGCTCCCACGCGGTAACCCGCATCCTGGACATTGCCACCGACAGGCAGAACCTTTCCCGGATAGCCGGCGACATCATAGAGGGCCACCTGCGCGACTCCATAGCCAGCATGACGCCCGAACAGGTCATGAAGGACAAGGACATACTCGTGGCCAAGATGATCAACGTGTGCAAGCACGACCTCGAGAACATTGGCCTCGAGATAACCACGATGAACATAGCGGACGTGGACGACCACCGCCTGCCAGGCGTCGAGGAGCCGGACCTCTACATGGCCCTGCTCAAGCGCATACAGTCGGCCAACGCCGAGACCAAGGCCCGCCAGGCCCAGGCCGAAGCGCGCGCCGCCAGCGCCGAGCAGGCCGAGG
>JBGSKZ010000821.1:0-3428 GCA_041741035.1 Treponematales bacterium | reverse complement strand
CCGCGACCTGCTCAATCTCTTCGAGCCCCTGCCGCGCAACGCCATACTCAATCTGAGCGCGGGCCTGGAGCTTGCCCTGCTCGACATACTCTTCGTGCGCGCCGGCATACGGGAAGCGCTGCCCTCGGCGGGCCTCGGCCTTGACCTGAGCTGGTTCGCCGTGAACCTCGCCATGTACGGCCGCGAATTGGGCTTGGAGCCGGGCACCAGGCCGGTATTCAACCTCGCGCTGTCCTTCGATTTCCGCTATTGATGCCGTTAGGCGCTGTTTCTTGACACGCATGCCCCGCGGAGGGTATGGTCAGGCCAGCGCTTTTCTGGACTAACATCCTTTATAAGCCTGAGCCGCTAGCTCATCTGGCAGAGCAACGCCCTTTTAAGGCGTGGGTGCCGGGTTCGATCCCCGGGCGGCTCAAAAAATTTGCGACTGATCGACACTTTCAATCCAATGATGAGTACCTGTCTCCCGGGGATCGAACGCCTCGAGCGCGCGCCGCATAGGCGCGAAAAGCGCGCATGGTGCGGTCCGAGACTCGCAGGACCGCAGGGGTACGGGGGCCTCGCCCCCGCCCAGTAAATGCGCGTAAGCGAGAGGCGCGGCCCGTAAGCGCGAGACAGGATGACGAGCGCTGAAGGGCGATCCCCGGGCGGCTCAAAAAAAAAGCCGGGTCAGTGCCCGGCTTTTCCTATTCCAGCGCCTCGTCCCGCGGGACCGATATTTCCGGAATGGGCGGCGCGCTTTGATTGCCGAGCTTCAAGCCCACGCCTAGGCTGGCGCGGAACAGGAAGGCGTTGGGATCGGGGCCGCGCCCGGCAAGGGCTTCGAGGCCGAAGGCGTACACGCTGCTTTCAAGGTCGGCGATAATATTGAGCGTGGGGCTTACGGCGGCGTTAAGCCTGGCTCCTATGAATACGATGCCCAGCTTGTCTATGGTCAGGTCGGGATAACTTCTCGTTATGTCCTGATAGCCGAAATCCAGCTTAACGCGATAGGGGCTGCCCTTCTTGTACACGTCCACGCCGAAGGCGTAGCGGTTCGAGGAATCGGCGAGTATGTCGCCGGGCGCCACCACGTGGTAAAATTTCCTGGTAAGCACGCTCGCGCTGCATATGGCGTTGTACACGTACCAGCCCGCCTGCAGTTCAGCCAGCTCCTGCGCGTAATCGCCCTCGGTTATTAGGCCCGCGCCCATCGAGGAGTCGGCGCGCGCGCTGACGAAAGCCCAGCCGGGCAAGTCCACCCGGAGGCCCACGCTTATGCCCGCCTTTATGGGCGTAGCGGCCGTGTTGAAGGCTCCCAGCACGGGGCCGGCGGCTATGCGCACGATGCCCGATTCATAGGCTACCACGCTGCGCAGTATGTGCCTCAGTATGGGGTCGGTCACATAGCTCGTTTCCAATACGAAGGCTTCCCCGAGACGCTCGGTCAGCGACAGCTTTGCCCCGTATACCCACAGATCCGCCGGATATTGGGCCGCGGCTACGGGGTCGGTCCCGCTCCAATCCAGGTTCATATTGCCCAGGAGCAGCTCGGCCGTAAGGTCCAGCGCGGCTGCCGCGGCCGGCGCCATGAACATAGCCGCTAAGGCCGCCAAAAGGGAAATGCGAAGCTGCGCTTTGTGCCTGCTCGATCGTATCATGCGTTACCTCAGAATGAAGCGCTGACGCCCAAAGAGGGCGAGAACATGCCGTACCATTCGGCCGGCACCGGGAAAGCCCTGATATCCAGGCGCAGGTTCACGGTCACGCCGCTCCACAGGGTCTGGAAATAGGGGCCAACGCTGAGGCTGAGCGGCGACGATGCCGCGTTCGGGTCGTAGGATATCTCGCTCTCCACGCCGCCGTAGGCCGTGCCCGCGTTCAGGTCCCCGAAGCCAAGATCGGCGCGCAGCTCCAGGAAACCCGCTTCGCCCGTACTGGCCTGCAGGTAGTAGCCGGGGTGGTGGAATACGGTGATGGTCAGCATGCCGGGGCCAAAGTCGAAGCGCGGCTCGAAGAGGAAATAGAAGAGGCTCATGTCGAAGCCGTCCATAGGATCCCAGCGCGGTATGCCCAATTGGGCATAGAAGCTGCCTATGCTGCCCGTATTATAGTAGAAAAGCAGCCCGCCGCGGTATATGCCCACGCTTGCTTCCGGAAAAGAAGCGCCTAAAAAGGCTTCGAGCTTGGCGTTTTCCCCATTCAGCTGCGCCCTTGCGTCCACGGAATATTTGCCGCCCCCAAGGTAGGAGTCCTGATAGAGGTAGAGCGATGGTATGAAGCGCTCGCCCGGAAGGCTTATGCGGAGGCCGGTGCCGTACACTTCGTGGAGCCCGTCGTATACCAGGGAGGGATTGTCTTTGATACCCTCGGGATAGTAGAGGAAGCCGCGAAGCTTGCTCGCGAAGGGCTGGGCGCCGAAGAGAGTGGGGTAGTCCATGCCCGAGGCCAACACATCCATGCTGCCTACGAAGAGGGTAAGGTCCAGGGGCGTGTCGAAGGCTTTGTTGAAGGCTATGGCGGCCGTTTTCAGGTTGAGGCCGCTGTTCTGCTCGAGCCTGCGTATGGCGGCGACCAGTTCAGGGTCGCTAGGAGCGACATCCGGCAAAGGAGAGGGCATATTGAGGGCCGCCAGGTAGTCTTCCAGGGTGGCGCTGCTGAAGCCAAGCTTGAACCAGGCGGCGAATTTCGCGCCGCCTTGCACGAGCATGTCGAGCGCTATGCGCGTGGACAGCTCGAAGAGGCCGTCGTCGTTGAGGCTACCGTTGGTGATTATGCCGAATTCCGGTACGGAAAGCCCCGCGCCGAAGGCTCCCGCCAAGGCGCCGCAGAGCAGGATTATTAGTATTATGTTTCGTTTCATCGATTAACGGCTCCTTGCGTCCGCCCGTAGGCGGCCGCTACCCTTGATTGTAGCGCTCTATCTACCATTATACATCGGCCAAAAGCGCCTTGTCCTTGAAATCCGGCTTTCGCGGCTTAATAAAAGGCTCTTTCACATCCTGGCTTGACTAAAGAGACGTTACATATAAGACTAGAAGATACGATGAGCGATTACCTTGACCCGAATAACCAAGAGCTACTCAAGGACTTCTTCTCCGAAGCCACGAGCCAGGTAGATGCCCTGGAGCAGAACATCCTCGTGCTCGAGAACGACCCGGGTAACCGGGACGCGGTGGACGAGATCTTCCGCGCCGCCCATACGCTTAAAGGCGGCGCTGGCACGGTGGAAATGGGCGAATTGGCCCAGTTTACCCACGTGCTCGAGGATCTCCTGGACGCCATTCGTTCCGACGCGGTTAAGGTCGGCGAAGAGATCATCGACGCGCTGCTTGCCGGCATAGACGTGGTTAAGGCCATGCTCGACGCCAGGGCCGAGGGCAGCGTATACGCGGGCGATGCGGAGGGCATACGGGCGCGCCTGGCGGCGCTCATACCCGGCCGCGCCG
>JBGSKZ010000820.1:0-5063 GCA_041741035.1 Treponematales bacterium | reverse complement strand
TCACGGCGGCGTCGCCGGCCGCCTCGGGCTTTGCCACCGCGTCTTCGCGCTCGCGGAACAGGGCCGCTATGCGGGACTTTTCCTTCTCAAGATCGGCGGTCTTATAGGACGCTAAAATGAATTGGGTAACGGCGCCGCTCTTCTCCCTGAGCTGATAGCGCTCTTTGATGCTGAAGCCGGCCAGCCTGCCGCCCGACTCGCTGCGTACCGACTGGACTATATCGGCCTGGTAGGAATCCAGGGATGCCTTGGCGGTGGCGTTGGTCTCTACCGTCACCTTGACGCCGAGGTAGTTCATGATGCCGGCCACGAGATTGGCCGTCGCGTCCTCCAGGGCCGTGGCCGTATCGCCGCTCTTCACCGAGGCGGAGCCGACGAAATAGGTATAGGTGGAATCCGCCGGCGGCGTCTTCAAGGCCCAATCTGGAGGAGTATCGGAGGCGCCGGGCGACGATACGCAGGACGCGAGCGACACGAGGCTTACGGCAAAGAGCGCCGCGAGCCCGAACGCGATAATCGGCCGCCCTAGGGCGTTACGTTTCTTCATATAATCCTCCACAAGCTTATTAAAAGTATACAAAGCGAAAGCACCGCTCGAGGGCGTTCAAGGGGCCTGACCGAGCCGATCACGCCGCTTGACTGCCCGCATACGCAGACGAACGGGCACCCGGCCTTGGCCGGGCGCCCGTTCGTTCATAACGCGCTCAAGGCATTAGAAGCCTTCGTAGAAAGCGTTCTGCACAGCCTGTATAGCCCGCTCTTTTTCGGGGGTCTTAGGCTCATTGGCAGCCTCTCCCTTTAAAATGGAGTCAAGCTGCTTCTCGAGAGCGTCCTTGGACATGGTCCAAAGCTGGATTACGCGATAGGTGCGCTTATCGGCCTTTCCTTCGGGCGTATAGGTCTGAAGGTAGGTCCACCAGCTGTCCTCCATCATGAAACCGGAGAACCTGGTCTCGGAGGCGACCTTTACCACGCGTTCCATGTAGGTTTCGATCTTGTCCTTATCGCCTACCTGAGCGCCGGCGAAGGTATCCTTAACGCGCAGGCCCATGAGGGTGGAAATGCGGGGGATGGCGTCCAGGCGGGAGGCCGCGAGCTCGGCGCCTTCGCGGGACTCGCCGTCCTGCTCGACGATAACCACGATCTTGCCCTGGTAGTCGGCCATGCGCTCTACGAACTTATAGCCCTTGAGCGCTTCCATGAGCCAGGCGGGGGGATTGGCTCCCCAAGCGGTGCCCTTATGCTCAAGAATCTTGGGGGGATAAGCCACCGTCACGTCAAGCAGGCTCTCATCTTTAGGTTCCGGCTCGCTAACGCACGAAGCGATGGCGAATACGGCTAAAACGACTAAAAGCAAACCAAAAATCTTCTTCACGATAAAACCTCCTTAAAGGTCCTTCAATATTTAGGGTCGATAAACGTTTCGACCTATAAACCGCTATTAAAGGTGAACGCCTTGCCGCGGCTGAACACCAGATACGCATCGGGCATGCCTGAGCGTTCGGCGGCCTCGTAGATGGCATCTTCCACCTTGGTGGTATTCTGGAACGTGAACACGCTGAGCTTAGTCTCCTCCGCGGAGTACGATATCTGCTCAACTTCGCGCATGGTTCTGGCCAGGGCGCGGCGGAAATTGCTGATCACGCGGGAATCGGGAGTCTTCTGGATAACGAGCTCATAGCGAACGCCGCGCGAAAGAGCGCCTTTAATGAGCGCCTTGGATTGATCCATCATGCGGGGCATGGCCGTCCACACCGAGGCGGTGATGGCGTTGCTCACGGCGGCATCCATCGAATTCGGATCCATCGACTGGGGGCTTTGGAAGGCCACGGCGCCGAGGAGCTGCGCGGTAGAGGTCTCGAAGATCTTCATGGAGCCTTGGGCCGTCGCGTAGTGCCTGGAGCCGGTGGTGGAAGTGCTTACGCTGAAGGCCAGCTCGACGTATACGTCGGCGTTGTTCTTCTGCGCTATGTACTGGATGATGCCTATGGAACCGCCGGTCTCGGCCTGGTACGCGGTGAGCTGGTCCTTCTTGTTCTGCTCGATCTTGTCGAAATCGATGACCGAAAGGCCGTGCTTCTCGATAAGGTAGCGGTTAGCCTGGGTAACGGCGATCTTGGCGAGCTGCGTCGCTATGCCGGCTTTCTCGTCGTAATACACCATGTACTGAAGCCTGGCCAGATAATTCGTGAGGAAAGCCTGTTCGTCGGCGCTAAGGGGAGCCCCGGCGGCGGGCGCCGGCTGGTCGCTGCTTACGGAAGGGGCGGGGCTTTCCGCAGTCGCGCCCGAGGACGAAGCGGTGGACGAGGAGCCTGAGGACGACGAAGAGCCGCCCTGCACGAGAGCCACGGCCCTGTCTTTGTATTCCTGATTGGTGCCTGACGCTTCCTGGTTTTCCGTGGCGGGCGCTGGGCTTGGATCGGGTTGGCTGACGCAGGACGCGAAGAATAACGTGGCGATTATGACCGCTATAGCTGAACTTTTCATTAAACCCTTCCTAATGTCACGGATTGCACTATAACGCGCGAATCGATTAAAAACAAACGACAGTCTAATTTTATACAAAATCTTTCAGAAATCAAGCGAGGCGCTTTGGAGGCGCTCGCGTCGCCTCGTCACTTCCTCAAGGCCACGCGCTCGAGTATGAGCGCCGAGTTAGCGGCCTGTAAGCGGGGAAGCGATACTAGACGTAGGCCTGCCGGCAACTGCACGCTCGCGCCGCCTGAGCTGATAACGCTGCTTTGCGCGTTGAAGCTTATCGCGATATCCAGGGGATTGGCCAAAGCCACGCTACCGAGCGTCAGGTCGCCCGGCGACAGGAGCACGCTCCCGTCGGGACGCACGCGCAGCACCCGGTTTTCGCCAAAGTCAAATGCCAGTTCCCAAGCCGGCCGGTCCACGCGCGCGCTAAAAACCAGGTTCCCATCCCCCGCTTCATACCCGGGAAAGCCGAGCGCCGCACCTGAAGCCAGGTTCAAGCCACGCTCGTTTATGCTATACGAACCGTCCACGCTTAGGCCGGAGTCGAGGGCGGCCGCCTCGAAGCCGGAAGCCGCGATATAGCCCGGCCCCTGCTCCGCGGCGAATGATGCCTTGAAAGCCGGGTAAGGGCCGGCGACGCTCGCCAGGCTCAGGTAGTTCGCGCGTACGGCGCCCGGCCCGCCAAGCAGCTCATAGCCCTCCGAAAAGAAAGTATCGAACGCTTGCTTAACGACGGTCAGCGCTTGCCTTTTACCGTCTACGTAGAAGCCGACGTCCGTTCCTTCGCGCGCGCGGCTCAGGCTAAGCGCAAGGAAGCTGCTCCTGTTGCCCAAGGTAACGCGAAGCTCGGTCTCGATGCCTCCGACGCGGAAGAAGGGCATGCCCTCGCGCAGCCCGAGGGCGAAAAGCTCCTCCCCGGAGCCGGCCATACGCCGCAGGAGGAGGCCGCTGGCCTTATCGAGCCGAGGCGAGCCGGCGAAGGGGGCTATGGATAGGGCCACTGACAGGGAGTCGGGCATAGCATCGGGCCCGGGGGCCGCGACAGGCAGCTCGAGGCCGTCGCCCTCGCCCAGTACGTACGCGAAGCCGAGCCCGCTCGCCTCCGGGTAGCTTGAGCCGACGAGCCGAGCGCCGGGGAAGCCCGCAAGCGCCTCTTCAAGGGAATAGGCGCCCTGAAGCACGAGCTTGCTTAGGTAGCGTAGGCCTTCGTCCCAAGCAGGACCCGGAAGTTCGGAAGCCTTAACGGGCACGTCGATACGAGCGCTCAAAGGCGGGGAAAAATCGATACCGAGGGGCGGCTTGAAGGGAAAGACCGCCGCCGTTACCGAATGCAGGTCAGGCAGGCGCGATGCCCGCCAAACGAGACGGTCCATGCCGTCCGAGGCATAGCCCTCCGCCGCCGGAAGGCCGTCCACCAGCCAGCGCACCCAGGGCTCGGCGGGAGCTCCCGCCAGGTCGTGGAGGCGCAGCAATACGGCGCTTTCGGTAATGGCGGAGCCCGGATGGGCACTGATGGAGGGTATAAAGGAAGGTCCGGTGTATATGAGCAGGACCCGGCGGGAAGCAAAGAGCCGCGCGCCCGCGTCGTCCTTTGCCTCCAAAGCCAATATGTAATAGCCGTCGGGGAGGTCTGCCGGAAGTAAAAAGGGCGGAAGGGTATCGAGTATATCGCCTACGCTCAGCGCATCCGCTGAGAGCGCCGCCGAGCGGTAGGATTGATCGACGAATACCCGTCTCGCTTCCTCGCCCCCTTGGCTATTCTCTAAAACGAGTTCAAGCGAGGCGGGATCCGGGGCCCCCTGCCGGGCAGCTATGCTAAGCTCAAGGGCCTCCGATACCAGCGGAACGGCGCCGTTTCCCAGTATCGCGCCTTTTTGGCTCAATTCCACACTATACAGCCCGCCAAGCTCGTCGCTCGTGAGCACGGAAGGGCCAAGGTCGCAGGATGCGGCCAAAACGGCGAGGGCGGAAAAAAGGAGACGGCTTATGCTGCTATTCACGCTATTCCTTAGTTAGAATATAGCACGCTCGGCCATACGCGTCCAAGGAAACCATGGATCAATAGTCGATGACGCCCAAGGAGGACGCTATCCTGAGCGTAGTGCCCAGGACCTTAGCCCGGGCCTGAAGCTTCCGCAAAATGAATTCCGCGTCCTGCCCCGTAGCGGGAAAAGGCCTATAGCTCTTGCGTTCAATGCGTACCGGGACGATTTCGGCGCGCTGGATAGCGCCATCGGCGAGCAGCAGCCTGAGCGCGGCGCTTTCATAGGTACTATCGGCGGCCATGTCGAAAACGAAATTCCCCAACGAATAGGCTATGATCCCGCCATGGTAACGCTCTATGGACTGCAGCACGTGAGGGTGATGCCCGAGCACGGCCGCGGCCCCCGCGTTTATGGCCGCGCGCCCGAAGGCCGTCTGGAAAGCATCGGGGTAAAGTTCGTGTTCTACGCCCCAGTGCACCGACACGATTATATAGTCCGCGCCGTAGCGCTCGCGGGCGCCGCGCAGGTCGTCCTGCATATCGGGTATGCGCGCCAGGGCCAGGCCGGCCCTGCTGAAGCGCGCCCGGTCAGGGTCGG
>JBGSKZ010000819.1:0-1047 GCA_041741035.1 Treponematales bacterium | reverse complement strand
CTGGACGCCGAAGCCTGGGTGCGCGGCGACCCCCTGCAGATCGAGCAGCTCCTCCTCAACCTGCTCATCAACGCCGAACACGCGCTTACCATCATGCGCGGCGCCGACCGGGCCAGGGGCGGGACCATACTCGTTTCGCTGCGGCGAGCCGGGGCGGCCTGGGCCCTCACGGTGAGCGACGACGGCGTGGGCATGGACGAGGCGACCGCCGCGAAAGTATTCGACCCCTTCTTTACCACCAAGGATACCGAACAGGGGAGCGGCCTCGGGCTATCCATGGCCCAACTCATAGCGACGCAGCATAACGGCAGCATAGACCTTAAGACTGCGCCGGGAGAAGGCGCGGCATTTACCGTTTACCTGCCCGAGGCGGCGGATATCGATAGCCCCGACGAAACGGGTCGGCTTGGGCTTGCCGCTCGCCCGTCGCCTCCGGTCCGCGCCGCCGGCATCGACCGCGCCTAGCGGCTTTACTAGACTTCTCTAGCCGCACTGAGCCGGCGTTCTTCCCCATCGTCCCCATCCGCTAAGGAGCAGCGCTCCCTCTATCATGCGCATTACTCATTCGCGCGGCAATTCCCGATAAAAATTGCGCATATCGCCTATCGGCATTAAGCTAATACCATCATCTCTCAAGTCGAGGATCGAGGGGGGTACTATGAATACTTTGGCAAAGATCATCGCCGCGTCGAAATCTCCGGTTCTGACCATACAACCGGGAGACAAGGTATCGGCGGCCGTCAAGATCATGGCTGAAAAAAACATTGGAGCCGTACTCGTGATGGATGGAAATCAGCTTGTCGGCATATTGTCTGAAAGGGATCTCCTACGGAAACTGCTCGCAGAGGACAGGTCGGCAAAGGATACTCCGGTATCCTCGGTCATGACCAAGCAGCCCTACTGCTCCGACCTAGACGCGTCCATCGATTCCTGCATAGCCCTCATGTCCCAGCACCGCTTCAGGCATTTGCCGGTTCTGGATAAAAACAAAAAACTGATTGGCATGGTATCCATGGGCGACCTGGTAAAGACCACCATCGAGGACCA
>JBGSKZ010000818.1:0-1558 GCA_041741035.1 Treponematales bacterium | reverse complement strand
GGCGGCGCTAGCCTCAGGCGCGCGATCGCCTGTTTTGGCCGCGTCGGGAAAGAAGGCGCGGTGCAGGCGTCGCTGGGCTTCGGCCGCGTCCTCCTGGGCGACGACGAAGCTCAAGTTGATTTCCCGCGCTCCCATGCTTATCATGTCGATGTTGATGCCGCCCAAGGCTGAAAAGGCTGTGCCCGCTATGCCCGGGCTATCGGCGAGGCGGTCGCCCACTATGGCTATGAGCGCCCTGCCGCGGGCTATGCGCAGCTCGGCGAAGCCTTCAAGCTCGGCCACGAGGGCGTCCAGGGATACCCCTTCATCCACCGTGGCAGACACGCTCACCTCCGAGGTGGCCACCAGGTCGACGCTTATGCCGCGGCGCCCGAACACCTCGAAAATGCGCGCGAGGAAACCCGAGCCCCCGAGCATACGGGGTGTGCGCACGGTAACTATGGTCACCGGCCCCCGGGATGCCAGGGCCGTCACCTGCCTGCCGGAAGAGGATCCCTTCGCTATAGTGGTGAGGCGGCCGTTGGGCAGGAGGCTGTTCCGCACGGTCACCGGTATGCCGCGTTCCACGGCCGGCAGTATGGTGGCGGGGTGCAACACCTTGGCGCCGAAGGCGGCGAGCTCGGCCGCCTCGTCGTAGCCTAAATACTCCACGGGGCTCGCCTCGGGCACGATGCGCGGATCGGCGCTGAGCACGCCTTCCACATCGGTCCATATCTGGATTTCCGCGGCGTCCAGGGCCGCCCCGAGTATGCTGGCGCTATAATCGGAGCCTCCGCGGCCTAGGGTCGTGGGATGGCCTGCGGGGTCAGAGCCTATGTAGCCCTGCGTTATCGCTATGGAGCCCGGCCGCACGAGGGGCAGTATGCGGTCCTGCGCGGCCAGGCGCGTGGCGCCCAGGTCCGGCCGGGCCCTGCCGTGGCGCGAGTCGGTCTTGAGCACCGAACGGGCGTCTATCCACGGGATATCCATGTAGAGCGCCAAAAGCCTGGTGGAAAGGAGCTCGCCCCGCCCCGTCAGCACGTCAAGGTTCCGCTCGGGCAGGTTTCCAAGGAGGGCCGCGCCTTTAAGGATCGCGGAAAGCTCGGAGCGGGTTTCGGCGAGCGCCCGTTCGAGTTCAGGCGGCGCGGATAGGCCTAAGAGCTCCTCGCCGAGCTCGACGTGCCTGTCCAGTATACGGCTAAGGGCGGCGAGGGCTTCCGCCTCCTGGCCCGCCGCGGCCAGGTTGCCCGCGCCTATGAGGGCGTCGGTGACTCCTGAGAGGGCGGAGAGCACGAGCAACACGCCCTGCGCGGACCGTTCGCGGGCTAAGGCCGCCACGCCCCTGAGCCGGGCCGCGTCGGCCACGGAACTGCCTCCAAACTTCATAACGATGGGCGCGCTCATAGATGTACTCCTGTCGTGGGGCCGCTGAGGTAATGCCTGCCTATGGCGGCGAAAAGGGCTATGCCGTTCCTGAGTTCTTCCAGGCTCAGTTCCTCGCTGCGGGTATGGGCTAGGGCCGGGTTCCCCGGGCCAGCGAGCAGGGCGGCCGCCTTGGGCGCCAAGGCGCGAAGGGCGG
>JBGSKZ010000817.1:0-1002 GCA_041741035.1 Treponematales bacterium | reverse complement strand
GGCGCGATGCGCGGGAGCGCTGTTAAAATAGAATTTAGCCGGCTTGGCGCTTTCCGCGCTTTCAAAGGATACGGCCTTGGAGCCCATGGCTATGTAGAGCGCGTCCCGGGGGCCAAGCTCAAAGCGCGCGCCGTCCACCGTTATAGCGCCTGCGCCGCCGATGTTGATGATGCCCATCTCCCTGCGCTCAAGGAAGTACTCGGTGCCCAAGGCCTTGGTTGCCGCGAGCGCGAGGCTCGAGCCCGCGGGGCAGGCGCCGCCTATGATCATACGGTCCACATGGCTGTAGGTCATGCTTATCTGCCCGGGCGCGAAGATGCCCTGCACGAGGAAATTGCTCCTCATGCCCTCGGTATCGAGGGTCTTGGCGTACTCTGAATTGACGTATTCGCGTATATCCATAGCGTCTCCTTGCACGATTATCTCACATCGTGGAATCTGATTCCATAATATAGCTTGTATTTTTGCCTTGTCAAGGTTAATATTGCCCTACGACAGCAGGAAGCTACCAGGAGCAGCTATGGCGGATATAAAAGTCCAATCGCTCGACCGCGCCTTCGGCATACTCAAAATACTCGCCCGCGATACAAAGGGATTGTCACTAGCCGACGTTGCCGCCGCCGAAGGTCTTCCGAAAAGCACGGCCTTCCGCCTCCTCGCGGTGCTCATTCAGCATGAATACGTCCGTAAAGAAACACCCTCCGGCTTCTACAGGCTCGGTCCCGCCTTCCTTGAGCTGAGTAGCCGCTACCTGAACAGCCTTGAGCTAAAAACGGAGTCGGCTCCCCATATGAGCGAACTGGCCGCGAGCCTCGGAACCATCGTATTCCTGGCCCGCCGGCAGGGTAAGCGCATGGTGTATATCGATAAAGAGGATCAATATACGAGCCTCCGCAAGTACGCCATCATAGGCCAGCAGAAACCCCTCTATTGCACCTCACTGGGCAAGGCCCTCATCCTGGATATGGACGACGACGATATACGCGAACTGCTGGCGGACGA
>JBGSKZ010000816.1:0-1224 GCA_041741035.1 Treponematales bacterium | reverse complement strand
CGGCGACCGCCGCGCCGCGGGCGATGCCGCCCTGGCGGCCCTGGCCGCCGCCAACCGCTGCAGGCATTACGCGGCCATCTTCACCTGCGAGCTCATACTCGCCGAGCTGGCCCTGCTCGAGGGCAGGCGCGACGAATTCGCCTTCTTCCTGCGCGACGCCTCCATGCTCGTGCACGCGCCGCTCTACCGCGAGCGGGCGGCCATGGCGCGCTTCTGGTATTTCGCGTGGATACTCCTCGAGTCGGCGGAAGAGGGCGACTGCTTAGGCGAGCTCCTGCGCTGGGAAGACCGCGACGACTATCTGGCCGAAGCCCGGCGCCTCCTGGACGCCGAGCTTGAATCACTGCCCGACGACGAGGCCCGCGAGCGCTGCGTAAGCCTGTCGGTATACGGCCGCATAGCCAGGGGCTAGAGCCGGCATCAAATACCGGGCCGGCCATCGCGGCGAAATCGCGCCGCTTTAGCGACCGCATCGCGCCGAAATCGCGACCGAAATCGCGACTGCGCCACAGGCGCTTGCGTTCATAAACGGGCATATGCTATTAATAAAGGCGTTGAGGAGCGCATAATGCAGAACGCGAGCGGCCCCGTCTTGTTTTACACCGACGAAGTGATCGACCATTTCAGCCAGCCGCGCAACGTGGGCGAGCTACGCCCGGAAGATACCGACGGCTACGCGTGCATAGGCGACCCCGGCTGCGGCGACGAAATGAAGCTCTGGATAGGCGTTCGAGGCGGGCGCATAGACAAGATCGCCTTCAAGTCCTATGGCTGTCCCGGAGCCATAGCCACGAGCAGCATGCTCACCGAGCTGGCCAAGGGCAAGGACTTAGAAGTAGCCGCGGTCATAAGCGACGACGACGTCGTGAACGCCCTCGGCGGCATACCCGAAAACAAAAAGCACTGCTCCCTGCTGGGCGTACAAGCCCTACAGGCGGCCCTTGCCGATTATCGCGCGCGAAGCGCCCCCTAGTGGGCGGAAGGAGCCCTTATGCTCATTAAGTCGCTTATGGACGATTACTGCCCCCGCCGCGGCTTCCGCTCGGAACACGGCCTCTGCCTCTATATCGAGGCGCGGGACAAGCGTATCCTCTTCGACACCAGCCAGAGCGGGGCTTTCCTGGATAACGCGAAGCTCATGGGCCTAAGCCTGGACGGGCTCGACGCCCTCGTGCTGAGCCACGGCCACTATGACCACGGCGGCGGCCTTGCCGCGCTGGCCGA
>JBGSKZ010000815.1:0-7130 GCA_041741035.1 Treponematales bacterium | reverse complement strand
CGTGTACCCCGCCGAGACCTCCAGCGTCACCTACTGGTTCATCCAGAACTTCACCAGCTCCAATCCCGAGTTCAAGGCCTTCGTCAATAACGAGAACTTCCGCAAGGCCCTGTACTACGGCATAGACCGCGTAAAGCTCCTCGAGCTCTACGACCCCTACAAGCCCGCCAGCCTCCTGCGCAACAGCGTAGTCCCCGAAGACGTGATCTTCGACGAGGCGGGCACCGATTACACCGACTACAAGGCCGTAAAGGACCTGAAGGCGCGCGGCAACTACTATGATCCCGCCAAGGCCAAGGATTACTTCGCCAAGGCCGTGGCCGAGCTCACCGACGGCTCGGGCGCCATCAAGGGCGTAAGCCCCGCGGCGGTGGACATGAAGCCCATAGCCGACTTCAAGGCGGACGGCAAGCTGCCCCTCCAGATCGTGTACGTGCATTCCACCGACAGCACCGACACCAAGATGGCCCTCCTCGTCCAGGCTATGCTCAAGGACGTGTTCGGCGCGGAAAATATCGAGCTGGTGCTCGGCAGCTACGTTGACGACAAATACAACGACGTGGTGAAGCCGCGCCGCTTCGACCTTACCTACGACAGCTTCCGCTTCAGCTTCGCCGACCCCATATCCCAGCTGGGCAGGCTTACCACCGGCGGCAGCGTGAACGACGGCGAATGGTCGGACCCGGAATTCGATGCGCTCGTTGACCAAGGCGAGGCCGAGAACGACCTGGCCAAGCGCTATGATATCTTCTCCCTGGCCGAGCGCATGTTCATAGACCGCGCCTACGTGCTGCCCTTCCAGATGGGCGGCGGCGCGTACACGATGAGCAAGGCCCTGCCCTTCACCTATCCCCGCGGCGGCTTCGGCACTACCCGTTTCAAGTACAAGGGCATGATAGTGGAGAGCGAGCCGGTGACCATGGAACGCTACGAGAAGCTCAAGGCGGAATTCTACAAGGAACTCGAAAGCGCTCTTAAGAAATAGTACAATCGTTAGGGAACGCCTTCGGGCGTCCCGCTTTACGGCCCCGGAGCGCTGGCGGAAGGCCAGGCCCGGGGCCTATCCTTATCAGACGAGGCGCCCATGACCCGATACATACTCAAACGCTTCGCTCAGTCCCTCGTTACCGTGGCCCTGGTGCTCCTGGCGGTGTTCATGCTCCTCAGGCTCATGCCCACGTCGGGCTACTTTACCCGCGAGGACTACACGGAAATGAACGAGGCCGCGCGCGTCGCGTATCTGCGCAGCCTGGGCGTGCTCGACCATCCCCTGGTACAATTCAAGAACTTCATAGCCAAGGCGGCCCAGGGCGATCTCGGCCGTTCCATAACCGTCTATCCGCGCACGGCCATCACCGAGATCATAGCCCAAAAGATACCGTACAGCCTCTGGTTCGGCCTCGCGGGCATAGGCATAAGCATGAGCCTCGGCCTATGGCTGGGCGTGCTCATGGCGCGCTATAAAGACGGCCTCGTGGACGCGCTGGGCACCGCGTATGTCGTGATCGTGCGGGCCGTGCCCAGCCTTATTTACCTGTTCTTCATACAGATAGGCGTATCGGGGCTCTTCGGCTGGCCCATGGTATTCTACGAGGACCGCGCCATATCATGGATACTGCCGGGCCTATCGCTGGCCCTGCCGGGCCTGGCCTGGTACGCCATATGGCTCAGGCGCTTTATGGTGGACGAGGAAAACAAGGACTATATAAAATTCGCCGTGGCCAAAGGCCTGCCCCGCGGCAAAGTCATGACCGGCCACGTGCTACGCAACGCCATCGTGCCGCTCGTGCAATATTTCCCGGTGCAGCTCCTGTTGACCATAGCGGGCTCCCTGATCATCGAAAGCATCTATTCCATACCGGGCATGGGCGGGCTCCTCGTGTACGCCATACGCCAGCAGGACAATCCCCTGGTGCAGGCCCTGGTGCTCATCTTTTCCGTATTGGGCGTATTCGGCGTGTTCATGGGCGACGTGCTCATGGCCCTCATAGACCCCAGAATCAAGCTGGCGGGCTCCGCGCCCGAGCGGGAGGCGACATGAGCGACAGGCTCGACGGCATAGACAGGATAGACCCCGCCCTCTTCGCGCCGGCCCTCTTCGACGCGGCCGAGGCCGAGCGTTCGGGCTACTCGCGCTACTCGTACTGGCGCTCGACCCTACGCACCTTCTTCAAGAGCCCGCTGGCCATAGGGCTCCTAGCCCTCATAGCGCTCTTGACGGCTTTCTCCCTCCTCTATCCCCTGCTCTCGCGTACCGACCCCAACGCGGTAGCGCTGGATACGGCCCGCTGGAACCTCAAGCCAGGCGGGGGCAACGGCATATTCGGCACCGACGGCCTGGGCCGCGACATGTGGGCGCGCACCTGGCACGGCGCCCGCACCTCGCTGCTCCTGGGCTTCGTCATAGCCTTCATCGACGTGGGCATAGGCATGATAGCCGGAGCCCTCTGGGGCTACGTGCGAAAGCTAGACCGCGTCATGACCGAGCTCTACAACGTGCTTACCAATATCCCGCAGACCGTAGTCCTCATCCTTTTATCGTACATACTGCGGCCGGGCTTCTGGACCATCGTCATCGCGCTGTGCTCGACCGGCTGGCTTTCCATAGCGCGCTTCGTGCGCAACAAGGTCATAACCATACGGGACGCCGAGTATAACGTAGCCTCCCGCTGCCTAGGCACGCCCCTAAGCCGCGTCATAGGCAAAAACGTGCTGCCCTATCTCGTGTCCATAGTCATCATGGAAGCGGCGCTGACCATACCCTATTCCATAGGCGCCGAGGTGTTCCTGGGCTTCATAGGCTTGGGCCTGCCCTTGGACACCGTATCTCTGGGGAATCTCGTGAACCTGGGCAAGAATAACTTCTTCCTCTACCCCCACCAGCTTATCTGGCCTACGGCGGTGCTGGCGGCGATAACCGTGTCATTCTATATAGCCGGCAATAAATTCGCCGACGCGTCCGACCCGAGGAACCACGTATGAGCGCCATCAACAAGAGCGGCAAAAAGGCGAGCGCGCTTGAGCTCGACGAAACCCCCCGCGCTAAAGGGGATATACTGCTCGAGGCTAACGACCTGGTCATACGCTTCAAGCTGCGCGGCAAGACGCTCAGCGCGGTGCGCTCCGCCTCGCTCGCGCTCAGGGCGGGGGAAACGCTCGCCGTGGTGGGCGAATCGGGTTCGGGCAAGAGCGTGTTCGCCAAGAGCTTCCTGGGCATGCTGGACAAGAACGGGCGCGTGGCCTCGGGCAGCATACGCTACCGGGGCGCGGAGCTCGCGGCCCTCAAGGGCGAGCGCGAATGGCTCTCGGTGCGAGGCAGCCGCATAGCCATGGTATTCCAGGATCCCATGACCGCGCTCAACCCGCTCAAGACCGTGGGCGAGCAGATACGCGAGGCGGCCGCCCTGCACCGCGGCCTTGATAAAGAACACTCGCGGCTCCTTGCCCTCGATATGCTTGCGCGGGTAGGCATAGGCGAGCCTGAGCGCCGCTACGGCCAGTACCCCCACGAGTTCTCGGGGGGGATGCGGCAGCGCGCCGTCATAGCGGCGGCCATAGCCTGCGGCCCGGAGATACTCATATGCGACGAGCCGACTACCGCGCTGGACGTGACCATACAGGCGCAGATACTGGAGCTCATCAAGAGCCTCCAGAGGGACCTGGGCATGGCGGTGCTCTTCATCACCCATGACCTCGGCGTGGTGGCCAAGATGGCCGACCGCATAGCAGTCATGTACGCCGGGCAGGTGGTGGAGGAAGGCTTATCCTCGGAGATATTCTACGATCCTAGGCATCCGTATACCTGGGCCCTGCTGGCCTCGCTCCCGCAGCTCGGCGTAAAAGGCGAGGAGCTCTTCGCCATCAAGGGCACGCCCCCCTCGCTGTTCAAGGAAATCAAGGGCGACGCCTTCGCCGCGCGCAACCCCCTGGCCCTGAAGGTGGACTTCGAGCATGAGCCGCCCTTCTTCTCGGTTAGCCCCACCCACCGCGCCAAGACCTGGCTGCTCGATCCCCGCGCCCCCGCCATGGAGGCCCCGGACACCGTGCGCCGCCTCAAGGCCCGCATAGCGGACGCGGGCAAGGCGGCCGGAGTAAGTAAATCCGGGGCTAAGGCCACGGGGCGCAAAGCCAAAAAAGCCAAGGAGCAGGCCGATGAATAAGGAAGCGCTTCTTTCCGTGGACGGCATATCCGTGCGCTTCGGTACCGGCCGTAAATCCTTCCGGGCCGTGCGCGGGGTAAGCTTCGATCTCTACGCGGGCGAGACCCTGTCGCTCGTGGGAGAGTCGGGCTCGGGCAAGACCACGATAGGCCGGGCCATCATGCGCGTGCATCCCCTCTCCGGCGGCGAGATACGCTACCGCGGCCAGCGCATATCCGGCGCGGTGAACGCGCGCGCCGAGCGCCTGCTGCGCCAAAAGATACAGATGATCTTCCAGGACCCCATGGCCTCGCTCAACGAGCGCGCCAAGATCGACTACATAGTCAGCGAGGGCCTCTACAACTTCAAGCTCTTTAAGAACGAGGCGGAGCGCCTGGCCAAGGTGGAAAAAGCTTTATTGGAAGTGGGCCTGCTGCCCGAGTTCGCCAGCCGTTTCCCGCACGAATTCTCGGGGGGCCAGCGGCAGCGCATAGGCATAGCGAGGGCCCTGGTAATGGAGCCGGAGATACTCATAGCCGACGAGCCCATAAGCGCGCTGGACGTGTCCATACGGGCCCAGGTGATCAACCTGCTCAATAAGCTCAAGCGGGACCGCGGGCTATCCTATCTGTTCATCGCCCACGACCTGTCCGTGGTACGCTTCATATCGGACCGCATAGCGGTCATACACCGCGGCCGCATCGTGGAGCTGGCCGGCTCGGAGGAACTCTTCCTCCGGCCAATGCACCCCTACACCAAGGCCCTGCTATCCGCGGTGCCCATACCGGACCCCGAAGCCGAGCAGAAGAAAAAACTCGTAGTGTACGACCCGTCCATGCACGGGTACGGCTCCGCCGAGCCCCAGTGGGCGGAAGTATCGCCGGGCCATTATCTCCTGGGCAGCCCCGAGGAGCTCGCCGCCTGGTCGTCGTAGCGCCGGCGGCAGGCCGCCCGGCAGCGCCCCTCATCGACGCGGGCAGCCCCGGCTAGACGCTGGGGCGTTTTTATCGAATTTGCGCCATATCCTAATTCAAGCTAAGCTTGGGCTATGGAAAAGCCGATTGGCGAGGACCTGTCATGACCTTGACAGAGGTAAACCGTGGCATATCCCTGGTAGAAATACCGGAAGCCGGCCTAAGCGTGCTCTGCGGCTGTCCGGAGAACGCGATAAAATTCCTCTTCAAGCGAGGAGTCATACAAAAGAGGGAAGCCCAAGGAGTACGCTACGAATCCGGGCCGAACGCCATACTCCTCTCGGAAATTCCCGTTCAGCACGGCCGATTCACCAACCTGGCGGAATTCCCGGTGCTGCAGATGCTCTACCGCCAAGGCATGATCGTGCCCGGCCATCCGGGCAATACGGGCAGGCGTCCCCTGATCATCGGGCTCGAGCATCAGCTGGAGGCGCAGGCGGCCTACATATACTACGGCAACTACGGCATAAGCGATCCCGACGAGCTCTGCCCCGAAGACGAGCGGCGCGGCCAGGCCCTCGTGCGCATGAAGCGATGGTTCTCCTTCGGGAACTTCAAGGACAGCGCGGAACTGCTCGAGCTCAAGCCCATATCCGACAGCATCATCGAGTTGAGGAACGGCGCGTTCCTCAGGCGCCTCGGCGTGAACCGCTATGAGTTCATCTACGAAGGGCAAAGCCAGACGGTAGACCTGAGCCATGCCGACGAGGGACCTCATTGCCCGTATACGCTTCCCTCTATTGAAATAACGCGCGAAGGCTTTTCGGTCGTGCACCTGGGCGAGGGCGACGGCTGGGATCCTTCGCGGCCCTGCATGTCCAGCCTGATCACGCATAACGGGGCCGTCTACCTCATAGACGCGGGGCCGAATATCGAGGAGAGCCTCGCTGCCGTGGGGCTATCGGTAGGCTGCCTGAAAGGCATATTCCACACCCATGTCCACGACGACCACTTCGTGGGACTTACCGCGCTCATGCGCTCGGAGCGCCGCATGCGCTACTACGCGGTGCCCGCCGTCCGCCGTTCGGCGCAGCGCAAGCTCGAGGCCCTGTCGGGCGTGGAGGCCGATGGCTTCGCTCAGCTCTTCGAGCTCCATGACCTGGAGCCCGGCGTCTGGAACGATATAGACGGCATGGCGCTCAGGCCCGATTACTCGCCCCATCCCCTGGAAACGACCATATTCCGCTTCGAGGCGCAGGACGGTTCGGGAAAACGCTACAGCTACGCGCACGGGGCGGACCTGAGCTCGTTTAAGGTTATCGACGCCATGACGACAGAGGACGACGATGCTCCCGGCATAAGCCCGCGCGAGGCCGCCGCGGCTAAAGCGCTCTACCTCGAGGCGGCGGATCTCAAGAAGGTGGACGTGGGCGGCGGGCAGATACATGGAGACGCCATGGATTTCGCCGGTGACCAAAGCGGCGAGCTCGTGCTCAGCCACGGCATAGCCAAGGCGCAGGCTAAGGCTTTAGGCTTCGGCCGTATAGCGAGTTTCGGCGAACAACGCGTTTTTTTCGGCCTGCAGTCGGATTGGCACAGGCGGATAGCCGAAAGCTCTCTCGATCTCTATTTCCCTCAGGTCCCGAAGAGCGAACTCGAAGCCCTGCTCGCCTCTCCCCTGCGCGCGCTGGCTAGGGGAGAGCTGCTCTGCGAGAAAGGCCATGAGATCCAAGCCGTATTCCTCAGCCTTAGCGGTAGGCTCGAGCGCGGCGAGCAGGGACCTGAGCGGCAGCTGTCGCTACGCGCCGGAGCGCTGCTCAACGCGCTGGAATGCAGCCGCGGGCTACCGACGGCGACAAGCTTTCGCGCCACCCAACGCACCGTGGTCCTGGCCATACCGGCCGCGTCCTT
Organism: Treponematales bacterium; assembly: GCA_041741035.1. Taxonomy (GTDB): domain Bacteria; phylum Spirochaetota; class Spirochaetia; order Treponematales; family UBA12059; genus UBA5200. The sequence continues at coordinate 166 of JBGSKZ010000815.1, read as the reverse complement.
TCTCTCGTTAGTGCACCGAAACGGGCTGGCCGCAGATTTCGAGCGTTTAGACGAGGCATATGGCGTCCTGTCATCCTGCCCGGTATTCAGCGGGCTTGAATTCCTTCCGGGCTTTATAGCGCTGGCGCGGGCGGCCGCCGAGCTGCGCCTGGAGCCGGGGGCGGGC
>JBGSKZ010000814.1:0-9528 GCA_041741035.1 Treponematales bacterium | reverse complement strand
GGGGCCGGCCAGCTCGAGCAGCCGGCCGGCGAATACGTCCGCCATGCGCGCTGAAACGTACAGCCGGTCGGGGCCGAGGGCCTCTCCCGTATCCTCGTCCGAAGCGCCGAACACGCCGCGCCAGCCCGAGGCCGAGAGTATGAGGCTGTCGAAGAAGGCGCGGGCGCTTTGCGGGCTGGGCTTGACGGCTAAGGGCCGGCCATAGGGATCGCCTATGGCCAGGTTGGTGGAAGGATGGAACATCATGCTCATGGGCTACCTCGAGGCTATCGTGCTTATTCTGTGGGCAATTGCAGGTTGGGCAGGTCGAGCGCGGAGTCGGCGGCGCGGCGGTTTTCTTCCTGGATGGCAAGGTATACCTCCTGGCGGTATACCTTAACGCTGCGCGGGGCCTCAATGCCCAGCTTTACCTGGTCGCCCCGCACTTCCACCACGGAGACGACGATGCCGTCGCCTATCACCACTTTTTCATTGGTTTTACGGGTGAGTATAAGCATAGCCTAGGCCCTGGAGGCGGATAGCTCCGCCATTATGTCATGCTTGGTTTTCCAGCGCGGATCGGCTTGGGGCAGCTGCACGCCCTTCCTCGAGGCCTTCCCTATGACTATGGGTCCCATTAGGTTGGCCGTGACGGGGCTTCCGTCCGTCGGCACGGTGACGAGGCAGAGGATAAGGGCGTCCTCGGGGCTCGCGAGGCCTAAGGCGGACGACAAGTCGTCCTGTACGTCGACCGCGTAGTCGGCGCGGAAGAGGAAGGGATCGACGAGGATGAAGGCGAGTTCGGGCAGATCGATGGATTGCAGGTAAAAATACGGCTTCTGCGGCGCGTCCAGGAGGGCGTAGCTCGTGAATTTCTGAAAGCCTATGAGGCCTTCGGGGAAGTCGATGACTTGCCTGTCGTCTATGTCTATCTCGCCAAAGGCTTTGGTGCGTAGCTTCATTATTCCGTCCAATCTGCCTTAATCAGCGCAGGAAGTCAAGGAGCGTTTGCGGCAGGGTCTTGCCCGCCATCTGCAGCGAAGCCTGGTGCGCGTACTCCATCATCTTGAAGTCCGTTATGGCCTGGGCGAAATCCAGGTCTTTCTCGGCCGCCAGGAGCGCGGTGACGTCGGGGATTTCCTTGTTGAGCCGGAGCTTGGCCGATTCCAGGCGCTCCATCATGGCGCCCGCCTGCGCGAGCCGCCTGCCCATATTGTCCATGCCCGCGTCTATGCTCGCCAATACGCGCCCGCCTACGTCTATATGGTCTCCCTTATAGAGCGCGTCGCGCAGGGCTATGACGCTGTCGAAGAGCGAGCCGCCCGATACCCTGGCCGTAGCCGCGTAGTCGGAAGGCACGCGCGAACCCGATAGTATGCCTAAATCCGCGAAGGTGCTGCCGCTTACGCCGTCCTCGAGCCTGATGCGCTTGGCCTGGCTGCCCTCGAGCACGAGAGAATTGCGGCTGGGATCGAGCGAGGCCTTTACCGCCGCGCCTGAGTCATTGATTTTGGCTATGATGGCCTGCACCGTATCGCCGGGCTTGAGGGCTATCTCATGGCCGTCTATGAACAGGCTCGTGGCGTCCATTACCCGGTAATTGGACGCGTCCACGCCGCCGCTTATGCGCTGCCGCTCGGACCAGAACACCTCGTCGCCCGCTATGTTCATGGGCAGGTAGGCGCCTTCGCTGATCTCGACCTCGGGGCTGCCCAGCCCGCCCAGGTACTCTACGCCTACGGTAGTAGCCGCGCCCGCGCCCGCCGCGTAGCCTTCGAGCACCTTGAAGGGCTCGGTGCGCGCCTTGTCCCCCGCGAAGAGGAAGTCGCCGTCGGGGCCGCGCGCGTTGGCCAGGTTGACGATTTCGGACAGCAACTGGTCCACTTCCACCGCCATGGCCGCGCTGTCTTCCTTGGTAAAGGTGCCAGTGGCGCCGGTGACCGCCAGCTCGCGTATGCGCTGCATGAGGTCCTGGGTCTGCCGCATATAGCCCTCGGCTATCTTGGAGCGGTCAAGGGTATAGCGCACGTTCTCTTCGTAGCGCTCCAGCCGTTTGGAGAAGGAATCGTAGCGCACGGAGCGGGCGGCCGCCAGCGGGTCGTCCCGCAGGTTCTCGAAGCGCTCCTGCTTGTTCATGCGGTTGGACATGGAGGCCATGGCGTCCTCGCGGCGCCTCATCCAGTACTGCATGTCGTTATTCATCATATCCGAACTTACTCGCCGCATATCGTATCCTCCACTAAGGCGTCATCGGGTTCCGCGAAAGGCCTTACACGCCCATCCTGTTGATGATGGTGTCGAGCATCTCGTCGAAATTAGCTATGAATTTGGCCGAGGCGGCATAGCCGTGCTGGAACTTGATCATGTTGGCCAGTTCCTCGTCTATGTTCACGCCGGATATCGATTCGCGCATGTCCGACAGGTTCTTGGCTATGCGCGACTGCGTCTCCGCCATGCGGCCCGCCCGCTCGCCCTCAAGGCCTATGCGCGCCACCGCGTCGGCGAAATAGTCGTCGAAGGTAGCCTCGGAGCCTACCATGACCGGCGACGTGCGCAAGCGGGCTATGGCCAGGGCGGCCGAGCCGTCGCCCAATTCCGCTGGGCGCCCGTTTACGCCCATGCCGGCGGCTATGCTGTTGAGGTCGCGCTTGACCTCGCCGGCTATCTCTATCCAGCCGGAGGGGTGCGCTATGGGAGCGACGGCGAAGTCGGTGCCGCCCGCGCGGAGAGCTAGTACCGCGTCCGCGCGCTCCCAATCGTAAGAACCTTCCGCGCCAGAGGCGGCCAGGAGCCCCGCGTAGCCGGCGAGGAATTCGCCTGAATCCTCTATATGCCTGATCACGAAATCGGGATTATCGCCCTTGGCGCTCGCCGTGGCCCTGAGCTGGAGCCGACCGTCGGCGGTTAGGCGCGCGGTCACTTCCGAGCCGGACACGTTTATGCGCCGCACGAGGTCCTCCACCGTGTCGGTGGGCAGGTAAGCTATGTCCACGAGGCCTTCCGCGCCGGACAGGCGTATGGTGCCCGCGAGCCCTATTTGCTCCTGGGGGGCCAGGGCATTGGAGCCGTTCATGCGGTAGAGGTAGCTCGAGTCGTATTCGCCGTCGCCATTGCGGTCATAGTTGCCGGCCACGTTATTGACGCGGGGATGCTCGGTAAAGAAGTCCACTCCGGTCCTGCCGTTAAGGCCGTAGGCCGAGCGGTGCACCTCGTTCACCAAATCGGTGAAATTGAGGGTCATCGTGTCGAGCGACACGATTTCATTGCGTAGGTCCACGTCGCGCAATTCGAAGAGGGCGCCGAGGCTGCCGCCGCTCACGCCGGCGGCGTCGCCGGTGTCTTTCCATATAAGGTTGGGATGCCCCTCGTTTTCCGCACCGGTGGTAAGGTCAAAGGCGCGCGCTATCTTGCCCTGCACGAATACCTGCCCGTTGACGTGGACCATGTACTCGTTAGGGTCGCGCTTGTCCACCGTCACGGGCACGAGCTTGCCCAGCTTCTCCACGAGCAGGTCGCGCCGGTCGTACAGGTCGTTGGGCCGGTCGCCCATGGCCTCCACCTTGACGATTTCCTCGTTGAGCTTGGCTACCTGCCTGCCTAAGTCGTTTGCCTGGGCGGTGACTATCATGATGTCTTCGTCGAGCATGTCCCGCGTGGTCGATAGCCTGCGGTATTGCTCGTGCACGGCGTCCAGCAGGGTCTTGCCGCGCTGGAGCACGGCCTCGCGCGGGGCGCTCTCCGAAGGATGGAGCGACAGCTCCTGCCAAGAGTCCCAGAAGCGGTCCATCTGGCTACGCACCGATACCTCGGTGGGCTCGTTGTATATCTGCTCGAGCATGCGCATGTACTTGTTCCGGGTATCCCAGTAGCCCACGCCGCCTTGCTGCGCCACGATACGCCCCTCAAGGAGCTCATCGCGCACGCGCTCTATGCGCCCGACGAGCGGCCCCTGGCCTATCTGTCCCGGCGTGTGCTCTCTATTGAGATGCGGCGCGTAGAGCGGCTCCATGGTGACGAATTCCACCCGCTGGCGCGAATAGCCTTCGGTGGACGCGTTGGTGAGGTTGTGGCCTACCGTATTGAGTCCCTGGGCGTGGGCCATGAGGCCGCGTTTTCCTATTTCCAATCCCATAAAGGTCGAATTCATGCTCTACCTCCGAGCGGCGCGCGAGCGCTAGCGACGATCAAAACGCCGTATTGAGAACCAGGGCGTCGGAGCCGAACGCGCGCGGCTTGCCGCTCTTGCCGTACACCCGGCCTTTTCTGTCCGGGAACAGCTCTTCTATAGTTTTTGAGAGTATGGACGCGCTTGAGCCCACGAAGCTGCCTAGGGCTTCGTTTTCTATGCGCGCCCGCATGGCCGACAGGCGCAGCCCGCGGTAGCTATCGGTAAGACTGGACCTGGCCGCTATGGGAAGCGCCAGCGACGCGCGGAATACGCTCGAATCGGCGGGCAGGCCAAGCTCGGCGAGCAATTGGCTCCACGCCTGATTGCGCTCCTCCTCGCCGAAGGCCACGAGCTCGGAGGCGCCGTTAGCCAGCGCGAGCGCTTTTTCCAGGGCCGCCCAATCCTTGGCGCGCACCGCTTTGCCCACGTTGCGCTGCTCGTCCACGAAGGCGTCGAGCGAGGAGCTCAGTTCCGAGGCCGCATCGAGAAAACGTTCAAGCTTTTTTGTGTCCATTGTTCCACCCCATAACATTATCGGTAAGGAAAAGCTGGAGTTTACGCCGATAATACTAGAAGACGCGGATTCGTGCGGCGTAAGGGCAGCTACACACATAGGATGGCCATGCTTAAGCTCATTAACGATATGTTCTGGCTCTGGCGGGGCGTACGCGTATTCGCCCTCGTGGGCGAAAGCGGCACCGGCAAGAGTTTCAGGGCTAAGCTCGTAGCGCAAAAATACGGAATAGACCTCATCATCGACGACGGCCTGCTTATACAGGGCGACGCCATCGTGGCCGGCAAGTCCGCCAAGCGCGAGAAATTATACATGGCCGCGGTCAAGACCGCCCTCTTCCACGAGAAGGCCCACCGGGACGAGGTGGCCAAGGCCCTCCAGAGGCTGCGATGGAAGAAAATCCTGCTCATCGGCACCTCGGAAAAGATGGTCAACAAGATAGCCGAGCGCCTGCAGATACTGCATCCGCACAAGATCATAAAGATCGAGGATATAGCCAGCAGGCAGGACATAGAGACGGCCATACAATCGCGCAAGGTGGAAGGCAAGCACGTCATACCCGTGCCCGCCATCGAGATAAAGCGCAGCTACCCGCGTATCTTCTACGACAGCGTGCGCGTCTTCCTGCAGCGCAATATGGGCGCCTCGGTGCGCACCCCCAAGCTCTATGAAAAATCCGTGGTGCGGCCCGAGTTCGCCAAGCGGGGCAGGGTGGCCATATCCGAATCCGCCTTATCCCAGATGGTCATACACTGCGTGGACGAATTCGACGACGCCATACGCATACAGAAAATCACCGTACGCTCGGATTCCCAGGGATATAGGCTGACTATCGTGATAGAATTGCCCTATGGCACGCAACTTTCCGGCAATATCCATAATTTGCAGCAATATATTATAGACAACATAGAGCGCTTTACCGGTATTCTGATAGAGGAAGTGAATCTGGTCATAGACCGTTTCAAGAACAAGTAGGCGGCGCGCCGTAGCGGCGCGCTAAGGCGGCGTTTGACAAGCGAGCGCCGGAAGATTACGATCAAAAGGACCACGGAGGGTACTATGAAGAGAAAAGTTGCCATTGTTTCGCTTATCCTGGTATTGGCGGCGGGCGCATGGGCCCAGGACGCGACCTTTGCCAGCGCCAGCACCAAGCGCTACAGCGTATGGTCCGACGCGGGCCAAGCGGCCGCGGGCACGCTCGGGAAGACCCTCGAGGGCCTGTTCGACGTATACAACGAGTATTTCCGCTTCGACGAGAGCAGCCTCAAGGCACCGCTCACCGTACGGAGCTTTTCCACGAAGGACGCCTTCGACGCCTACCTCAACAAGGTCATAGGGCAGAGCAAGGATGATTTCGTGTACCTGCACTACCCCACGGCGGAGCGCTCCGAGCTGGTGATCTTCGCCAAGGAAAACGCCGAGGAATTCGACGCCTCGCTGGCCCATCAGGGCTTCGTGCAGTTCCTCAAGGCTTTCGTGCATGAGCCCCCGCTCTGGATGCGCGAGGGCTTTGCCGTGTACTTCGAGCGCTCCAAGGCCAATCCCGCCACCGGGCTCGTGGAGTACGTGGAAAATACCGCCTGGCTGGAGACCGTTAAGCTCCTTAAGACCCAGGGCTCCCTCTATCCCATCGAGCGCCTCTTCCTGGTAAGCGCCGACGAGGCGCGCACGGGCCTGGATGTCTTCTATCCCCAGTCCTGGGCCCTCGTGTCCTTCTTCGTAAACAGCGCCGACCGCCGCTATAACCGCTTCATATGGGACGCCATAGCCCTGCTCGAGCAGGACGCTACCCTGGACGAAAACCAGATAGCTCTGCGCGATTTCTTCAGGCGCTGGCATTCCAGCGTCGCGGTGGAAGCCGACTTCTCAAGCTACCTCGAGGGGCAGAAGACCTTCGCGGAACTGGTAAGCAACGGCGTAAAAGCCTACGGCGACAAGGATATAGAGAGCGCGGCGAAAATCTTCGCCCAGGCCTTGGCCAAGAATAGCGCCAGCTACATACCCCACTACTATCTGGGCCTCATAGCCTATGCCCGCAACGATTACGCCTTGGCGGAGAGCTACTACCAGAACGCCCTGTCGCTGGGCGCTGACGCGGCCATAACCAATTACGCCTTGGGCATAAACGCCTTCGCCTCGCGCCGCTTCGAAGACGCCCAGCTCTACCTGCAAAAGGCCAGCGAGGGAGATCCCGAGCGCTATAAAGACAAGGCCGCGGAGATACTCCAGCGCATGGAGCAGGATAGCTAAGCGCCTCCGCTTAGCATACGCGCGGATTGCCCATAGAGCGCCGCGTGGAGCCTTGAAAACGTGCGAGCGGCCGCCCCGAAAGGGGCGGCCGCCGTTATTTGGAGGCGCGCAAGCTCAGCGTATATGGGCGTTCAGGTGCCTTGAACAAAGAAGCGTGCCTTCGTTCCTGCGGCGGGCATATTCCTGGGGGCTGATGCCCCGGCTGTCCTTTGAGGGGCGCGAGCATCCTCCGCGGGCTCCCTTGTGCATGCAGGGCCGGCCCTCGGCCATAAAGCGCTTCCAGGCCACGTAGTCGGCCTTGTCGAGCGCACATTCATTGGCGAAAAAGAGATCGCGGTCTTTAAGGTAAGGCGCCACGTCGGAAGGTCGGAGGAAAAACATGCAGCCTATGGGCTCATACACCGCGTTGAGCTGGACGCCGGCCTCCACGAGGGTCGCCGCTAGCCGCGTGAGCTCTTGATCATTCATCTTGCCCCCTGCGCCGCGCGATCATGTAGGGCGGCTGGCCCCATGGTAACACGGCCTTGGCAGGCGAGCTATAGGAATTCGACGGAAAGCCCGTCGTAGGCGGGTTCCGCCATCAAAGGCAGGCCCTCGGCGGCGCAGATATCCAGAATTTCCTCGTGCGACAGGTCGTGGCATATATGCGTCAGGTAGAGGCGTTCGGGCTTGAGTTCGAGGGCGGCCGCGAAGGCTTCCCGTAGCGAAAAGTGCGTGGGATGGGAGCGCTCCCGCAATGCGTCGAGCACCAGCACCCGTACGCCCGATAACAGGCGCATGGATGCCTCGGGTATGCCCGAACAGTCTGTAAGGTAGGCGAGCGGTCCGATGCGGTAGCCGTATACCAGGCGCTCGCCGTGCCTTAAGGGTATGGGAAGCGCCTCAAGGCCGCCGATGCGCGCGCCTTCCGGTCCAATCGCGCGGAGGCTGAGCCTGGGCTTGCCGCCCCCTTCCTGGCCGGCGCGAAACACGTAGGAGAAGCGCTCCCTGAGTTCCGCCTCGTCCTCCGCGGACGCCCATACGGCCAGGGGATTTTTCCGGCAGAGCGGCCGCAGGTCGTCCAGGCCATGCACGTGGTCGGCGTGGGCGTGGGTTATGAGCGCGGCGTCCAGGCCCGTTATCCCCGCCCTTAAGGCCTGCAGCCGGAATTCCGGGCCCGCGTCTAGGAGCACGCGCTCGCCTCGTTCCCCCTCCACGAGAGCGGAGGAGCGGTAACGGGTATCGCGCGGGTCGGCGGAGGAGCATACGCGGCAGCCGCAGCCTAAGACCGGTATGCCATGGCTCGTGCCCGTGCCCAGGAAGCTGAGCCTCATGGGGCGTCAAGGAGCGGAGGCGGGTTAAAGCGCGGCGATACGGGCATGCGCACGAGCTTTACGAATTCGTAGTTCTGGGCCTTGAGTATCCTGTCCAGCGACGTTTCGGCGGCGCTCTCGAACACGCTTACCTTGAACGAGCCGTCGTCGTCGAAATAGGGGAAGAGGGCCGCTATGTGGAAATAGCTGCGCAGGCGCGGCGGGTTAATGGTGCGCGCGTTAAACTGCGCCAGGTAGAAGCGCCCCGGCTCGCGCGCGGCCAGCACGAAAAGCATGGCCTTGAGGCCGCGCAGGTCGAAGCCTGCGTCCTCGAAATTATCGGGATAGGCCAGGTAGCTGGAGCCGCCGTTTATCGGGTTGCTGTCTCCGGTAATCAGGGAAAAGGGGGCTTCGCGTACGTCATGGGCTAGCGGCGTATCCTGTTCCCGCGAGGGGTACATGACCGACCACAATTCCCTGGCCAAGGCGCGGGACCAGTCGAGCCCGAAGAAGGGGTCGAGGGTCTCTTCGAATTTGATCGTGAAGGAAGAGCCTCGCCAGTCCAGCATGCGCTCGCGTAGCAGGTCCACGCTCAGGTAGCCGCCCGACAGCGGCTCTATCATGCCGTCGACTATCCATTTTACGAAGCCTGAGCAATTGAGCCCGGCCTCGGCGGCCTGCGGCAAGAGGCTGCTTATGTACACCGCCCTGCCGTCCGCGTCTATGGCCCCGTCGTCGCTATAGCGCAGGCCCGGCAAGCGCGCGCGTATCTGGGCCGCCAGTTGCCGCTGCTCCGCGTAGAGCGCCGGATCCGGGGAGAAGAGGCTCCAGTCCACGACGCGGGCGGATAGCTCGCGAACGCGGGAGAAGGGCGAGCGCAGTATATCTTCAAGGCTCAAGGGCAGCAGCACTTCGCGGTACAGCACGCCCCCATAGGCCACGATGTCCATGCGAGAGCGTTCGCCGAAGGGATAAATGCGCGCGAAGGTATTAGGGTCGCTGCGCAGGAATATCTTCACCTGCTCCAAGCCGCCGTCGCGCTGGGAGCGCTTTATTATCCAGGAACCCTGCGCGTACACGGGAAACGACGCTCCCCTGGCGGGATTGAAGAGTAAGTAAAATGAGTTCGCGCTTTTCTCCACGCTTACCCGCCAGCGCGTCCAGGGATTATCCCGCTCCGCCGGCTTAAAAGCTATGGTTTTATCCTTAGGAGCGATGATGAGGCTGTCCCAGAGCGCTATCCTCAGGTCGTGGTTCTCCGCGATGCCTTCTATGCCCGCGTCGCCGCCGCTTTGCGCTGCCGCCGGCCGGGGAGCGGCGAGGGC
>JBGSKZ010000813.1:0-2194 GCA_041741035.1 Treponematales bacterium | reverse complement strand
CCAGGAGAGGTTGGCGCCGCAGCTGGCGCGTTCCGCGTCGCTGCGCGCCTGGGCCAGGTGGTATTCGGCGGCGGCAAAGGTCTTGGCGGAAGCGTCGGACTCGCCGGAGAGCCGGTAGGCCACGGCCAGGGCCGCGTAGTAGCCCACGGCCAGCTCGGCGTCGAAGCCGCAATAGAGTCGGTCGGGGTTTTCTATGGCGGCCGCCTCCCGGAAGCGGAAATCCTTGAGGGCGTCCGCTACCGCTATGGCCCGCCGCTTGCAGAGCTCGTCGTCGTCATGCTCTTCCTCCGCCTTGGCTATGAGCCGGCCGTTCCAGAGCACGGCCTCGGCGTGGTCGCCCTTCATGCGGCGATAGAAGGCCATGGCGTTGGCGTAGAGCCCCGCGGCGAAGGGCAGGTTCCTGTCCATGCCTTCAAGGGCCTCGTGCGCCGCGTCGAAATCGTTCAGGCCTAGATAGCAGAACGAGAGAAAATAGCGGGCGTTAGCGCTGCCTCGGGCGTTTACCTCGCTACGCTCGGCCTGGAAGCCTTCGTAAGCGTCCAAGGCCTTGCGCCCGTAAATGACGGCGGAGCGGAAGTCCAGGCTCATGTAGTAGCTGGTCATGAAGAGGTGATAGCAGCGCGCCAGGTAGAAGCGCTTACGCACGCCGAGGGCGAGCGCGTACATATCCTGGATGATATCCTTTAAGCCCTCATACACGCGGTTATTGAACAGGGTCGCGTAGTGCATGAAGTGGAGCTCGATGAGGTCGCCGGGCCTGTCGGCGGGGCAATGCCCGATGAGCGATTGTATGAGCGGTGCGCTTTCCAGGGGCAGCTGCGGGCGCTCCCGTACCAGGTAGGCCCGCGCGCCTGCCCAATCTTCCGCCGCGCTCAGGTGGTAGAAGATGTCGGCGGGGCGGCCTTGGGGCATAAGGAGATCGGCGGCTATGCCATGGAGCACGCGGCGGTTGTGCAGGAGCAGGGACGAGTACACGGCCTCGCGCACGATGCCGTGCTTGAAGGCCCAACTGCCTTCGGCCGCGGGAGCGACGATACGCTCGGCGGCGAGGCGCTCCAGGCGCTCGGCCACGAGTTCAGGGTCGCCTTCCGCCTTGGCGTGCAGGGCGCGGGCAGCCTCGAGGGCGAAGGGAAAGCGGAAAACCGACAGCTGCTGGGCGAGAGCCCTGTCCTCCGGCCTGAGCCTGTCGAGGGCGGCCAGTATGGTGGTCTGTATACTCTCGGGCAGGCTGCCGGTATCCTTGCTGGAGCGCAGGAGCTTCACGTATTCTTCTATGAACAAGGGATAGCCCTGCGAGCGGTCCACGATGAGGCTTAAGGATGCCTCGTCCAGGCCCTCTGGTTCCAGGGCGCGGGCGAGGACTGCGGAGTCTTCGTCGCTGAGCGGTTCCAGGGCAAGATTGGAAGCGCCGCCGAATACGAGGGCTACGCGCTCGTCGGCTATACGGTCGCAGAGCACGAAGAAGGGCCGCGACCCGGCCGAAGCGAAATAGGAGCGGAAAAACTCAAGGCTCTTCTCGTCGGTAAGCCTGGCGTTGTCCATCACCACCACGTCCGGATAGGTATCGCCGTCGGAGGCCAGTATGGCATCGAAGAGCGCGCCGAGCGCGGCCACGAAGCGGCTCTCGCCGCTGGGCCGTTCGCCGGGCTTCCAGAGGCCGTAGGCGTCTTTAAGGTTGGCCTCGTCGAGCCCTATCCGCGAGCGCGCGGCTTCCGCGAATTCCTCGAAGCTCGCGTCTGAGCGCAGATCCAGGAAGTCCGCCACGGCGTGGAGCAAGGAGGCGTATTCGGCATTGCCGAAGGACGAGGGGTTAACGGCCAGGAAGGTGGCGCGGAAGTCGGGGAAACCTTTGAGCCGAGCCCAGAATTCCGCCACGAGCCGGGTCTTGCCTATGCCGCCGTCGCCGCTTATGTATACGCAGCGGGGGGAGCCGCGCATGTGGCGTACGTATTCGCCGGTAAGGGTCTCAAGGGGCTCCTTGCGGTCCACGAAGGGGGTGGCGTAATCGAACATGGCCTTGCGCCGCGCCAGCGCCTGGTAGGCCGTCACCCGCTCCGCTTTGCCCTTGAGCGCGAGCTCCTGCGCCTCGGAAAAAATGAACAGCTTGTCGCAGAGCTCGCGCACGGACTGCGACACGAGTATGCCGTTCGGGGGGGCGGCGGCCTGCAGGCGAGCCGCCACGGCCAGGGTGTGG
>JBGSKZ010000812.1:0-10965 GCA_041741035.1 Treponematales bacterium | reverse complement strand
GCGTGCTCTTCGTGCACGGGGTCCTGGCCGCGCACGAAGGCGCTTACCACGGCGGCGGCTATGAGCAGGGCCGCCGCGTTCCCGAAAAACAAGGCGCGCGGCGCCTTGTCGAAGAGAAAGCCCGCTATGAGGGGGCCTATGGAAAAACCTATGTTATTGCCCCAGTACAAGAGCGAGAACGCCTCTTTACGGCGCCCTTCCGGCGCGCGGTCGGCCACCAGCGCGTTGATTACCGGCCAGGTGCCCGACAAGGTGCCCATGGCCAGCGCTATGATGAAGGGCGTAAGGTGCGTAAAGCCTATGACGCCGCAGGCTATGAAAGCCAGGGCGGTAAGGGCCTGGAGGCTGCGTAGCACGCCGGCCCGGCTGAAGCTGTCGCCCAGCTTGCCGCCTAAGGCGAGGCCCGCGGCGGATACCACGGACACGGCGGCCATGAAGACGCCCGCGCGCGCCTCGTCGAAGCCCAGCTTGATGGTGAGCATCATGGCCAGAAAGGGGCCGACGAAGCTACCCGCGGACACCACGAGGCGTACCGCGAACAGCGCGAATATAGATGGGGGCAATCCCCGCTCAGTTGTACTCATAACGATCCTTTTTCATCCTTTGCCATACCGGCCGGGGGCCGCGGCCCCTCGCGCCCCTAAATCCTCGTATCCACCCGGTTGCCCGATTCGTAGCGCTTAAGCCCGGCTTGGAACAGCGCGTAGGACAGGGCCGCATATACCAGCGCTATTGCCCAGAGCAGGGGCACGAAGCGCCAGTCCATGGCCCGGTATATGCGCAGGGGCACGAAGGCCACGAAGGCCGACGGAACCAGACTGTACATGATCCAGCGATAGCCTTTGCCGAACACCCCTTCGGGGTAGAGGGAAAAGCTCAGCATGAACTCGGACAAGGCGGAAGCTATGGCCTGCGCGTTGCCCATGAAGAAGGCCAGGCTCTCCGCCGCCGCGAAGGTGGCCGCGAATATGAGCGCCCCCGGCAGCGCCAGGGCGCAGAACAGGGCCAGGCGCTCGGGGCCGCTCCCCGGCAGCAGGGCCAGGACGATGAAGCCGTAGACGAAGTCGCCCCAGGCCGACACCACGGTGCGAGAGGCTAAGAGGTTCACCATGACGTCCTTGGGCTGCAGTAGGTACACGTCGAGCCCGCCCTCCATGACTATCTTGCCCAGCATGCGCACGTTGCCCGCGAGCACGTGGGCAAGGCCGAAGGACGTGGATACCAGGCCCCACACGAACATGACGTCGTTGAAATCATAGCCGCCCACCGCGCCCGCCCTGCCAATGAGCACCGCCCAGAAGGCTGCGAAAGCCGCGTTGTTAAGCATCATGCCGAAGAACTGCACGAGGAAATTGACGCGGTACTCCAGCACGGACTTCACGTTTACCGCGAAAGCCAGGCTAAGGAAACGCGCATAGGCGCGAATCCTGCCGCTTCGTTTTTCGCCTTCCATATCAGCCTCCGTTCAGCGCTACGCGCCTGCTGCCCAGCGCGAAGACGAAGCGCGCCAGGATCATGGCCAGTACTACCCAAATCGCTTGCCTGGCTAGGAGCGAGCCGGCCTCAGCCCAGGAAAAGTCCACGAATATGCGCGCGGGAGCGTAGGACAGATAGGGAAACGGCGTCCAGAGCGCCGCGCGCGCCGCCCGCTCGGGCAGGAACTCTATGGGTATGAGCGTGCCCACGATCAGGGCGAATTTCTGGAATATCCAGTAGAGCGCGTCGTTTTCCTCCAGCCAGAACGCGGTAAGGGCCAGCGCGAACTGCAGGTAGAAGTTGAGCGAGCCCGCAAGCACGAGGGAGAGGGCCACGAGGCCCGCCCTGCCCAAGCCCGCGGCTAAGCCCCCGGCCTGCGCCGCCAAAGGAAGGGGACCCGCCAGGACTAGCCCTATCGCGAGCCCCTCCGCCAGGATTATGGCAGCGTCCACGAAGGAGCCGCCCACGCGTTCGGCGTAGTGGTAGCCCACGAAGTCGTAAGGCCTGGCCAGGAGATAGGCTACCTGCCCGCTCTTCACGTCGCGCGCCAGGTTCCAGAAGTAGCGCCCGAAGCCGAAGCTGGTTATCTCGGCTATGATGAAGTACCACACCACCATGGAACGGGTATAGCCGGCTATGGTGGCTTGGCCTTCGTAGGCGCCGGCCCATACCCGCGAGAATATGAACACGAAGAGTCCGTAGGTGAGCATGGAGGCGCTGAAATTGCCCGCATAGGCGGTGCGGTCGCGTATGGCCGTGGAGGCGGCCACCCCGTAGCAGCGCAAGCGGGCGGCAAGCTTAGTCATGGCGGGCTCCCCGCTCGCTAAACAGCGACGCCTCGGCCCCGCTGCGGGCCGCGTATATCTGCGCTATGACGTTCTCCAAAGGCTCGTCCTCTATGGTGATGTCCTCAAGTTCCCCGCGGGAAGCCAAGGCCCTCACCAGCTCCGCCAGGGAATGCTCGTTGGTATCCACCTCGTAGCGGGCGGAGAGTTCCGTGCGCTTAATGGGCGAAAGGCCGGGCAGGTCCATATCCACGGGCCTGGCGTAGCGCACGCCCAGGTACTTGCGCGCCAGGGCCCGGTGCTTAAGCGCCTTCATGGACTCGTCCACCACCACCTCGCCGTGGTGTATGATGATGGCCCGCTTGCATATCTTCTCTATATCGCCCATGTCGTGGCTGGTAAGGAACACGGTAACCCCGTCGCGCTTATTGAGCTCCTCTATGAGGGCGCGTATTTCCTTGCGGGCCACCACGTCCAGGCCTATCGTGGGCTCGTCTAAGAAGAGTATCTTAGGCGCGTGGAGGAGGCTCGCCGCTATCTCGCAGCGTATGCGCTGCCCCAGGGACAGCTTGCGCACGGGAACGTCCATGAGCTCGCCTATGTTGAAGCGCTCTATGAGCGCGCCCGAGCGCGAGGCGAGCAGGGAAGGTTCCAGTTCATAGATGGCGCCGAGCAGGCGGAAGGAATCCGAAGGGGGCAGGTGGAACCACAGCTGGCTCTTCTGGCCGAACACCGAGCCTATGGACCAGGCCAGGCGCTTGCGATCCCTGCTGGGATCCAGGCCGAGCACGCTGGCCGCTCCGCCGCTGGGCTGCAATATGCCGGTAAGCATCTTGATGGTAGTGGATTTGCCCGCGCCGTTAGGGCCTAAGAAGGCAACGACTTCGCCCTCGTCCACGCTGAAGCTGGCGCCTTTTACCGCCTCGACGATACGGTGATCGGGACGGAACAGGGCGCGCAGGGTGGAAAGGCGGCCTTTGGGCCTGATGCGTAGGGTAAAAGTCTTGGATAATCGTTCTGCCACGATAGCAGCCATGGGGAGCCTCCGATAATGCGAATAAGCCGCATCGATCGAGACTCCGTCCTCGGGCTTTTATCCCGTGGGTGTCGCGGCCGAACACGCGGCCGCCGGCGCCGCTCGGTCTCTGCCACCGGAAAAGCCGCTTTCGCGGCCTCCGGGCGGAACCCTAGGCGCCCTCTCGAAGGTAAGTTAGGCTAGTAATAGCTCGATTCGTAGGGCTTCGTCAATAGCGCAATATGTATCTATATATAGAATTACTAAATACGGCGCCCCCGGGCCGGGCCTACATCCCGCGATATCAGTGGACTAGCCCGGCGGCGATAGCGTAGTATTGAAGCGGAAACATAGGAATGGAAACCAATCAAGAGTACAGCGCGGAGCTCAAGGCGGCCGCGAGAACCATAGCCCAGGACTCGGTCGACGCCCAATACAGGGCCGACCCGCGCTGGGAGAAATTCGGCGAAGAGGGCAAAAGGAAGGCGTTTCAGGACGCTTTGGACAGCCTCGCCTACCTTATAGCCGCTTATGAGGCGGGGGAGCCTTCACTGCTGGCCGATTACGCCGCCTGGCTCGACGAGCTCTTCACGGGCCTCAAGCTGCCTGAGGAAAGCGCGCGAAAATCGCTCCTGGCTTTGGCTGACGGCGCTTCGCGGCTCGCGGGGCAGGCAGGGGCAGAGCTGCGGGCCTTCTGCCTCGAGGTCCTGGCAAAGGCGGACGACGACGGTCGGCTTGCCGGTCGGCAGCCAGGGGAACAGCTCCAGTCCGCCGAAGCCCGCCGCTACCTGGAACTCCTCCTTGCCAGCGACCGCAAGGCGGCCATAGAGCACATCAACGGCTTAGCGCGTAACGGCATGAGCATTAAAAGCTTGTACCTCGACGTATTCGCCCCCAGCCAGAGGGAGCTGGGCAGGCTGTGGCAGCTTAACAAGATATCGGTGGCCCAGGAGCATTACGGCACCGCCGTTACACAGCTGGCCATGGCCGGGCTCTACCCCCTACTCTTCTCCGGCGAGCGCAAGAACAGGAAAATGGCGGGCGCCTGCGTAGGCGGCGAGCTCCATGAATTAGGCATACGCATGGTAGCGGATTTCTTCGAGATGGAAGGCTGGGACAGCCGCTACTACGGCGCCAACGCGCCCGGCGCCGACCTGGCCAGGCAGCTCTCCTCGGACCCGCCCCAGGTGCTCTGCCTTTCCGCCACGCTCTCGGTCAACGTGGAGGGCATACGCAAGACCATAATGGCCATACGCGCCACGAAAAACCTGGAAAGGCTGCCCATCATCGTGGGCGGCCGGCCCTTCGCCGTGGCCGAAAGGCTCTGGTCGGACGTGGGAGCGGACGGTACCGCATCCGACGCGGGTTCGGCCATAGCGCTTGCCGAAGAGCTCGTGGGCAGGGGCCGATGAGCATCGAGGCATTGAAGGCCGAGCCGGCCGCGGGAGGCGCCGCCGTCCTATGCTCCCAGGACGGGGCCATAGAGGGGGTCATACGCGACGACCTCAGCGCGTTCCCGCCAAGCTGCATAGGCAAGCCTTTTCCCCTCAGCCTTGAGCGGGACAGCTTTAAAAAAGGCCTGGATTTCATAGCCGAGGCCAAGCAGAGCGGCGCGGCCTTCGATTATGAGCTGAGCGCGCCCACGGCCAAGGGCCCGCTTGCCCTGCACTTCGCCGCGGCCCTGAGCGATGGCCTTATCACCATCGTGTGCGAGCGCGACCGCTCCAAGCTCTACAGCGCGCTTGAGGACCTTGCCGACGCGCTGGCCGAGAGGCTCGTGCGGGAGCGCGAGCAGGCCCGCGTCGACGCCCTGCGGGAAAAGAACTCGCTGGAAGCCATTAGCGAGCTCAACAACGAGCTCGTGGACATGCAGCGCGAGCTCGCGAGGAAAAACGCCCGCCTCCAGGAACTGTCGGCGCTTAAGGACCGCTTCGTGGGCATGGCCGCGCATGACCTGCGCTCCCCCCTTACCGCCATATCCATGTATACGGATTTCCTACAGAACAGCGTCGACGAGCTTTCCTCCGGGCGCAGGCAGGAATACCTGGCCATAATCAAGAATTCCGTGGACTTCATGGTGGGGCTCATAGAAAGCCTGCTCGATATAGCGGATATGGAATCGGGCGAGCTGCGCATAGAGCGCCAGAAATTGAACCTCCGCCTGCTCGCGCAAAACTACGCCGACCGCATTGAACCGCTGGCCGCGGCGCGCGGCATACGCCTGGAATGCGCGCTGGAAGAGCCCGGCCCCTTCTTCGCCGACCCCATACGCATCGAGCAGCTGCTCGCCAACCTGGTAGGCAACAGCCTTAAGTACGTGCCGAGCGGCGGCCGGGTGCGGCTAAGCCTAGCCAAGGAAGGCGACGGTGCGCTCATCGCCGTCGAGGATAACGGTCCGGGCATAAGCCCCGATGAACAGAAGCGGCTCTTCGGCTATTTCTCCCGCGGCAGCGTGAAGAGCCCCCACGGCGAGAAATCCACCGGGTTGGGGCTGGCAATCTGCAAGCGCATCGTCGAAGGGCACGGCGGCTCCATCCGGCTCATGAGCGAACCGGGCAGCGGCACGAGCGTGCGCGTATGGCTGCCCGCCGCGGGGAGCTAAGCCGGCCATCCAAAGCACGCGTATGCCCGCTAGCGCTTCCAGAACGCCTTGGTAAAGATTACCAGGACCGTATAAATCTCCAGCCGGCCAAGCAGCATGATAAACGACAGCCACGCCTTGATATAATCGGGGAAGAAGGAATAGTTGAGCGCCGGCCCTACCCGGCCGAAGCCGGGCCCTATATTCCCCAGGCAGGCCAAGGTGGACGTGAGGCTCGTTATGATATCGTAGCCGCCGGAGGCCACCGCCAAGGTAGAAGCGATGACCGATACCAGGAAAAGAAATACCATGGCGGCTATGTCGTACACGACATTCTTCTTCAGGTAACGCCCGTCTAGGAACACGCCGAATACGCCGCTGGGATTCAGGAGATAGCGCATTTCCGAGAGGCCCATTTTAAAGAGGGTCACTATCCTGCCCACCTTGAGGCCGCCCCCCGTGGAGCCCGCGCAGCCGCCAATGAACATGAGCGCGAAAAGCATGGCCTGGGCGGCGTTCGGCCAGAGCAGGTAGTCGGCTGTGGCGAAGCCCGTCGTCGTCAAGATGGACAAGGCATTGAAGGCCGCGTAACGCAGCGCGTCCGCCCCGGAGCCGTACTGGCCCGAGCGGTAGAGGCCCAAGGCGATGAAGCCGGTGGCTGCGAGAAAAATGGCTATATAAGTCTTCAGCTCCGTATCCCGGAAGAAGGGCCTGAAATCGCCGCGCAGGAATTTATAGTGCAGGGCGAAATTCATGCCCGCGAGCAGCATAAAGGCCGTGATTACCCAGTCTATATAGGCCGAGTGGTAAGCGCCTATGCTCGCGTTGCGCGTGGAGAAGCCTCCCGTCGCCATCGTGGCGAAGGCGTGGCTGACCGCGTCCACCAGGTTCATGCCGCCGAACATGAGCAGCGCTATCTGCGCCACCGTGAGCCCGAAATAAATGAGCCACAAAATCTTCGCGGTATCGGATAAGCGCGGCGTGAACTTGTCTACCTGCGGGCCGGGGGCTTCGGCCTCCATGAGCGCGCGCCCACCTATGCCCAGCAGGGGGATTACCGCCACCGTGAGCACGACTATGCCCATGCCGCCGAGCCAGTGGGTGGTAGCCCGCCAGAGGAGCAGGGAACGGGGCAGGGACTCTATATCGTTGAGTACGGAAGCCCCGGTAGTCGTGAAGCCGGACATGGATTCGAAGTATGCGTCGAAAAAGGATGCCATGGTGCCCGACAGTATGAAGGGCAGGGCGCCTAAGGCGGCGGCCAATACCCAGGCGAGCACCACGAAGAGGTAACCCGTGCGCGGAGACAGGCGGGGTTTGCCTTTTTTCATGCCGGCGACGACGGCGAAGGCCAGGAGCAAGGCGCCGGCCAGGAGGCCGGGCAGAAACGAGCGCAACGCTACGGCCGCTTCCCCCAACGCGAAGCCCGCGAGCATGCAGGGGAGCATAAAGGCGGATACGATGCTCAAGAGCGCCGCGAGAGCCCTGAGCAGAGACCTAAGCTCCACGCGCCCCCCCGAAAATCCGCTCCAATCCCGCTATGGAGCCTTTGCGGGCCATGAAACCCACCACGTCCCCGCCCTGCAGCACCGTATCGCCCGTAGGTACGACTATAGTCTCGCCTTGGAAGGCAAAACCCACGAGCACTCCCTTAGGCAGGGATAGTTCCTTAAGGGGCTTGCCCGAAACCAAACTGTCCTTGCCCAGCGAAAGCTCGACGAGCTCAACGTCGTCCTCATAAAAGTCGTGTATGGTGCGTATATGGGCGCGGCGCACCAATTCGAGCACCGTGGCCGCGACCACGCTTTTCACGCTTACGAGGGCGTCTACCTCAAGCACCGATGACAGCGATTTATAGCGGTCGTTAAGCGCGATAGCCACGCTCTTCTTGGCCCCAAGCGTCTTGGCAAGCTGGGCGGTCAGGATATTAAAGGTCTGCGATTCCGTGGCGCATACGACGAGGTCCGCCTTCTCGGCTCCCGCCTTCTCAAGCACGCCCTCTTCAGAACTATCGCTATGGATTATATCAATGCCTTGGAATAGCTTGGCCAGGCTCTTAGCGTGCTCGCGGTTGCTCTCGAGCACGACGATCTGCCGCCGTTTATTGAGCGCTCGCTTGATTAACGCCCCGAGCCCGCGCTCCCGTTCAACGCTACGCCGGCTCAGGGCCTCGATGAGTCGCGCGCCTATCTTCGTGGCGCCGATTATTATCACCCGCCTGGCCGCTTCGCGCACCCCGGCTATGGCGCCTGCCACCTGGTCAAGCCCCGCGGGGGTACCCAGGAGATAAAACATATCCTCGGCATCTATGACGTAATCGCCGTCGGGTATGAGCAAACCGTAGGGCTTTACTATGGCCGCCACGAGGAAATCGGCCTCGTGCGACTGCCGTATTTGCTTGAGGCTATGCCCCGCATAGCCCTCTATCGATTTGGCGGGAAGATAGCGCAGCTGCAGCTTGCCCCCATGCAAAGGTATGACATCCTCGGCAAAGCCTTCGTCCACGATACGCACGACGGCGCTCGCCGTCTCCATGGTAGGGTTCACCAGCATATCCAGGCCGAAGGCCTTGCGCTGCACGGGCGAGAGCGATGAGTAGAAGCTGCTTTCCACCCGCGCCACCGTGCGTACCGCGCTGGATTCCGCTGCTACGAGGCCGCAAGCCACGATATTGACCTCATCGGAGCCGGTTAAGGCCAGGAACCAATCAGATCGGGCGGCGCCGGCCTTACGCAGTACCTCCGGCTTGCTGCCATCATCGTTGATCACCAGGCAATCAAGCTCGCTCGAGGCCATGGTCGCGGCGTCCGTGTCCTTTTCTATAAGGACCACCTCTCGCTTTTCCTCTATCAGCTCGCGGGCTATATGGATACCGATCATGCCGGCTCCAAGGAGTACTATTCGCATAGCCGCAACTATACGCAATTCTCGCGCTTCCTGCTACGGCCAGAGCGCGGCGCCGCGCGGCTTTCGGGAAAAAAGCGGCGCGGGCATGGCTACTTTACCCCCGCCCATGCATTACACTAGTAAGGGGCGGAGGGAAGCCGATGAACAAGACGACCAGGGTAGCCGACCATAGGCTGCGTCTCGTGGCTACCGTGAGCCTCGCCTTCGCGCTCGCCTTCTCGGCCGCCGGCTTCGCCAGCTGGCGGGTGGCGGCAAGGGCCTTGGAGTCGAGCCTGAACGCGCGGCTCGCGGAAACCGCCTACGCCAAGGCCCAGGCCCTCGACCGGCTCGTTGAAGGCTACAGGACCCTGGCCAAGGCCTACGGCCGCATCATCGAGCGCACGGTAGGCCCTAAAGAAGCGGTAACGCCGGCCATGCTCGACGCCTTCCGCGAGGACGCCGACCTCTCGTCGCTCTACTACGGCCATGAGGACGGCAGCCTGATCGAAGGCAATAAATGGCCCGCGCCTCCGGGCTATGACGCGCGCGCGCGCCCCTGGTATCGCGCCGCCCTGGCCTCGCCGGGAGAGGCGGCATACAGCGGCGTATACCTCGACCTCATAAGCGGCCAGCTTACCGTATCCTTCGCCGTTACCGTGCGCTATCCCGATGGGCGCGCGCGCGGCGTCATAGGCGTAGACCTGCTCCTCTCCACGCTGGCGGAGAAGGCCGCCGCCAGCGTCCCGGGCGCTGCCAGCTACGTGGTGCTCCTGGACGCCGACAGCGCCATACTCGCGCACCCCGACGCGTCGCTTTTGGGGAGCCTGGCCAGGGATATAGAGGGCGCCGGCCCGGTCGTCGAGGCGATACTGCGCGCGGAGGGGGGGCAGATACCCTACGGCGACGAGCGGGGTCGCTTCGCCGTGGCCTCGAGGTTGCCTGGCACGGGCTGGGTACTGGCCCTGGTGCTCGACCGCAAAGACGCGTACGCCTCCTTGGAGGCTCTAGCATGGACGCAGGGCGGCATACTGCTACTGGGCCTCGTCGGCGTGCTCTGCGCGTCCTGGCTGCTCGCGCGCAGCCTGGCCTCCTTCGCCTCCAGGCTCGAAGGCGTACTGGACGAGAAAAACGAGCTCTTGCGCGCGAAACTCATCGAGATAGAGCGGCTGTCGGCCACAGACGCCCTCACGGGCCTGGCGAACCGGCGCTGCCTCGCCGCCAAGCTCGACGACGAGCTCCTGCGGGCCAGGCGGGCCAAGGCCGATTTCAGCGTCATCATGTTCGACGTGGACCACTTTAAGGCGATAAACGACCGATATGGGCACGAGACGGGCGACAAGGCCCTCATGAGACTGGCGGGCCTGGCCAAGGCCGCCATACGGGCCACCGACACCCTGGGCCGCTGGGGCGGCGAGGAATTCCTCGTGCTCTGCCCCGATACCGGCGGCGCCGGCGCGGCCCTCCTGGCCCAAAAGATGCGGAGCGCCATAGAGGAAGGCACGCGGGGCGGCGAGCTTAGCCTATCCTGCTCCTTCGGCTGGGCCGTAGCCCGGGCGGACGACGGCCCGGCCAAACTGGTGGGCAGGGCGGACGAGGGCATGTACCTGGCCAAGAAGCGGGGCCGCAACCGCGTGGAATCCGTAGAGCCAGCCACGCGGGACCCAAGCCCCCCGGAAGCCTAGTAGTGCGGCGGGCGCTCCCCATGGGGCAGGCCGCCCTCTTTGCCGTCGTCGAGCTCCCTGAGCTTGCCTGAGAGATTCTTAAGCGTGCCCTCCAGGCGCTCCACGCGCAGGCGGTACTCGTTGACGAGCGCGCTCATATCCGCCAGGGCGGCCTCCTGATAGGAAAGCTTCGTCTCCAGCGCCTCTATGCGTTCATTCTGTTCCATACCGCGTTTCCCTTGCCCCGCTTACGGGGCTCTATACCTAGGCGGGCTCGCCCTCGATAAGCTCGGCCAGCTCTTCCCAGCGAGCGCTCTTTTTCTCTATGAGCGGCCCTAGCTCGGCGTAACGCCTGCTGGCCGCCTCAAGCTCGGCTCCCGCGGCCCCCGAGCTGAACAGGGCTTCAAGCTCGGCCTTCTCTGCCTCAAGCCCGCTTATCTCGTCCAAAATGCCTTCGTACTCGCGCTTCTCGGCGAAGCTGGGCTTACGGGCCCGGCCCCTGGCGCGCTCCGCGCCTCCGGCTCCCGCGGCCGGGCCGGCGGAAGAGCCTGAGGCCGCTCC
>JBGSKZ010000811.1:0-1734 GCA_041741035.1 Treponematales bacterium | reverse complement strand
CCCCCCCCCCCCCCGCCGCTTGTGCGTACGCCGCCCCTCGCGGAAGCCCGACCCTAAGCGCCGCCTTGTATGTATACGGCTCGCACGAGCCCTTCCCTGGCGAATATCGAGCCCGACAGCCGCTCATCAAGCGCGTCGCCGAACTCCAGTACGTCGCCGGAGGCGAGTTCCGCCTGGATACGGGGCAGCGCGGCCCCGCCCTTCCTTCGTATGAAGGGAGTTTGGCAGAAGGTACAGGCCACTTCGCCGGGATGCAATTCCAGTGACTTCTGGACGAAACCCGTGTCGCGGTAGCTGAACGCCGCCGGCTCTTCCAGGAATTCGTCCGCGAGGAAGCCCACGGGCAAGGCCACGATACGGCCTTCCGTGACCGCTATCCCCATCTCGCCCATCCTCGAGAGGATTTCTTCCTTTACCTGACCGGTCATGCCAGGCTGCTGTGCTTTCGCGTGCTTGGGCGTATGCGAATAGGGATCAAAGGGGAAAGCGCCCCAGGCCTGCGGGCTCTTTCGGTATCCCAAGCCTTCCCGTATACGCATATACGCTTCATCGAGCCTGGCCACAAGCCCAGCGTCGGCCTTATCGAAGACGCTCCGCTGCCTGAGCTCCATGAGCGCAAGCTGCAGCTTGGCTACCATGTGCCAATAGATGCTGCCCAGCCCCTCATAGGCGTACATGGCCCCGCTGCGGCCGGTGAAGCGCGCGTGGGCGAAGGTTTCTTCATAGGCGGCCAAGAGCTCTTCGCGCCCCTGTTCCAGCTCCCGGCTCCAGCTCGGGTCCGTGGCGAGCTCGCTGAGCGCCGCCGCAAGCTCCTGCGCGTTCGCCATATCCGAGCCGAAACGCAGTACGCCCTCTTCGTCTCGATAGAGTATGCCCATACCGCCGCGGTCTACCAAGGCACGGGCCAAGGCCGAGCGTTCGTAGACGGCGGGCGGGCAGGCGTTCTTGCTGAAGAAATCGGGCAACGCGCGCTCGGGATAGAGCAGATAGGAGTTCCTATCCGGCGTATAGAGGGCGCTTTTTTGGAGGGCGTCAAGCAGCGCAAGGCTGGCTTCTAGGCTCAGCAAGCCCGAAGATAGGGCCGCTACCTGCCCCTCAAGCATGGGATACAGGCTCTGCAGTTCAGCCTTTTTGCCGTCCGTGCTGAAGGAAAGTAGCCTATAGGATTCGTACAAGCCATCCGCGCGCTTATTGGCGGCGATAGTCGCGTCGACAAGGCAAAGTGCTTCTTCAAGGTACGCGATGAGTTCGTTTCCGCCGACCTGAGAGCGACATTCAAGGTTTCCATAAGCGTAAACGGCGCATCTGTATACATCGAGGGCCGCGCCCATGTCGTCCATATAGCTCTTGCGGACTAAGGCTCGCTGATCGCTATCCCCTTTCGCGTCGGCTAGCTGGGCGTTGATACGCCGTAGCGCCGAAAGCTGGCTTTGAAGCAGCGCAGCCAGCGGAGCGCCAAGCAAATACCGGTCGGAGGAGCGTTCCTTTAATATGCCTAACCAGAAATGGGCGAAGCGGCGCAGGTACATGACGCTCACCAAAGAAAGCCCATAGCCGGCCAAGGCGTTATTGGCGTCGTTCCATTCGGGGCGCTGCGTATTGAGCCATATGCCGCCATCGGGAGCGAGATTGCCCAGCTTAGCGCCCAGCAGGGAAATCAGCTTTTCGACGAGGCTGGCCTGGAGCGGGGCCCCGTCCTGGCCAGGCACGAGCCTGCCGTCGCCGCCTAGGCGC
>JBGSKZ010000810.1:0-2944 GCA_041741035.1 Treponematales bacterium | reverse complement strand
AGGGGCGAGTACGCGGGCCGCATGGACCGCTTGCGCAGGGTAATGGCGGAGGCTCTTGGCCAGAGCGGCTCCGCCATGGCGACGGCGCTTATCGGCCCCCTGGGCATCGAGGAATTCATCGGGCTCTACCCCGCCGCGCGGCAGGGCACGGAAGGAAGCGGCGAGCGCCGGGGCATCGTTTTCCATGAACTGCCCCTTGGCAAATCGTCGCTCCATCGCTATTGTACCGGTACGCCCGCCGAGATAGTCGCCTGCGTCGGCCCCGAAGGCGGCTTTTCCGACGAGGAATTAGGCGCGCTGAAAAACGGGGGCTACCAGACGGCCTGGCTAGGCCCCACGGTGCTGCGCGCCGAGACCGCGGCGCTCTTTGCCTTGGCATCTATTCGTATACTCTGCCTGGAGCGATCCTCATGGATAACGACAAGGTCCGACGGATAAGCGTACTCAAGGTTCCGGTGGACATAGTCCAGCCCGAAGACCTTGAAGAGGTCGTAAAGAGCCTCTATTCCGACGGCAAGAACCATCAAATAGTGCTCTTATCCATGGCCGACCTCATGCGGGCCAGGCGCTCGGGCGAATTCCGTACCATGATCAACGGCGCTTCCCTCGTGCTGCCCATTTCGCTGTCCATCATCAAGGCCGCCCGCTTTACCAAGCGGCCCCTGCCCGTGCGCTACGAACCCTTCGACCTGATTATCCGCCTGCTCAACATATTGGAACAGTGGCACAAATCGGTGTACCTCTTCGGCGCCGGGCCTAAGAGCCTGGCCAAGGCCGAAAAAAATATAAAGGCGACCTTTAAGGGCCTGAGCGTGGTGGGAAGGCATTCCAGCCAGATACCCAAGGGCTTCATGCCCAAGATCATCGAAGCCATACGGAAATCAACGCCCACCCTTCTGCTCGTCGGCCAGGGTGTTCCCGGCAGCGAAAAGTGGATACCGCGGAACCTGAAGAATTTCGCTTCGGGCCTGTATCTGTGGTGTTCGGACGTGCTCGATGTATTCGCCGAGCGCCGCGCGCGGCCTCCCCTGGAGCTATTCGGCCGGGGCATGGAATGGCTCTACTATCTGCCCCATCACCCGCTGCGCTGCTTCCGCTTCCTTACGCTGTTCCGCATGAAGTTCCTTGCGCTCTGGTATAGGCTGCGCCGACGATAGATTTAAGCCCGCGGGCCTCTTTGAGGCTTGCATGTCGCCCTTATATTCATTAATCATTATAGTATCGCCGGCTCTTGGCTAGCCGGTCAGCCGAGCTTAGGGGTACCCATATGAAACGCTCCACACTGGCATTTCTCTCTATAGCGGCCGCGTTGCTGGCCTCCTGCGTATCCGCGCCTTCCGAAGCGGACGGCGCTCAGCTTGAGGCCGCTCCCCAGCGGAAAGAACGCATAGAAGAGTATAAAACCGCTCTCGTGCGCAAGGAGACCCGCTCCTTCGCCGACGGGCTCGTCGATAGGGTGAGCAGCTATGAATACAGCCCCGGCCTTGAACGCCTGCTCTCGCTTAGCATTGCGAAGCCCTCCGTGGCCAGCCCGGTAGAGCGCCAAGAGTACGCTTACGACGCCAAGGGCTTGCTGAGCCAAAAAAGCGTATACGGGCCGGACGCCGCCCTCGTATCGTCGAGCGCCTATGAATACGACGCGCAGGGCCGCGTGGCGCGCGAAATACTCAAAGACGCCCGCGGAGCCGTGCTGACGCAGTCGGCCTGGGACTACGATGGGGCGCTAAAGACAAGCTGGCGCGTATTGGATCCTAACGGCGTGGCGCTTGCCCGCACGGACTACCTCTACGAGGGCTCCGCGCCCGTGGAGGCCCGCATGTTCAGCGGTGCCGGGGCGCTTACGGGCTCCATACGCTACGAATATAAAGAATACCCCGCGCAGCAACGCCTGGTCGTCGCCGAGCGCTTCCTCAACGCCGCCGGCGCCCCGGACGGCGGCATAGCCTACGAGCGGGACTCCTCGGGACGGCTCCTGCAAGCTACGCATACGCGCGCCGACGGGCGCCGCGAACGCGTTATCAGCTACGAATACGGCCCGCAGGGCGAGCTGCTCAAGGCTTCGTATAAGGATGGGGCGGGTACGCCGCGCGAGTTCATCGCGTATGAGTATGCCTGGCGCACCGACACACGTACCGTCGTGTACTTCGAATAAGGAAGCATTATGCGCAAACACATGGCAATGATGGCGCTCGCGTTAGCGGGCCTGGTCTTGGCGGCGGGGGCCAATGAACGCGTACGGGTTTACGCGTTCATACTCTCGCAGGCCGATACCGTGCAACAGAAACAAGCCGCCGTTACCTCCCTGGTGGAGCTGGGCGACGAGGCGGCGGCTCCCTATCTGGCCGACGAGCTGGACGAGCTCTTGGCGGCCCGCAGCGGCGTAGCCCGCGGCTCGCAAACGGAAGAGTACGAGCGGCTCGTGCGTATCCTGGTCAAAGCGCTCGGCGATTGGCGCTATACGAACGCCGCTTCGTCCCTCATGCGCGTGGTGGAGGATTCCGTGGATCCCTTAAGCCGCGCCGAAGCCCTCATAGGCTTAGGCTCCATGCGCGCGGTCGAATACGCCGAAAAGATAGCCCTGCTTCTCCGTAACCTCACCTTCACGCCCCCCGCGGACCGCGACGGCGGCGAGAAGGTAGCCTACGGCGCCGTGCTGGCCCTAGAGCGCATGCGCTCGCCTCTGGGCTTCGAGCAGCTCTTCGTCGCCTCCGAGGGCTGGTACAGCAAGCGCGTAAAGGAACAGGCAGAGCGCTCGCTCGAGCTGGTGCTGCCTGACCCGAGCGACGCTATCAGGGCCATTATCGCGGTGGACACCCCCGACAGGATAGCTAAGGCGCTGGGCCTGGCGCTCCGCTCCCAGGCTCCGCAGGCTAGCCAGCGCGAACTGGCCTCGCTGGCCCTTGAGCGCGGCATAGCGCTGTCACCGGGCAGGACGCGCGCCGAG
>JBGSKZ010000809.1:0-1682 GCA_041741035.1 Treponematales bacterium | reverse complement strand
CACGGTAACGCCGGTAACGAAGCCGGCAGCCTGGTCGGAGGCCAGGAAGAGGGTAACGCCGGCTATCTCGCTCACGTCGCCGAAGCGGCCGAAGGGCGTATGCGCTATCACGTCCTTGCCGCGCGCGGTAAGCTCGCCCGTCACCTCGTCCACGAGCAGGGCTTTGTTCTGCTTGCCTAGGAAGAAGCCGGGGGCTATGCCGTTCACGCGTATGCCGTTCGGGGCGAATTCCTTGGCGCAGGCCATGGTAAGGTTTAATACGGCGGCCTTGGCCGCGCCGTAGGCCCACACGCCCGACAGGGGTATGTAGGAGGACATGGAGGACATTTTGATGATGTTGCCCTTTATGCCCTTCTCTATCCAGTAAGCGGCCGTAACCTTAGTGGGCACGACGAGGCCCGCCATCAGGTTGAGCCTGACTATGTCCTCAAAGAGGGGCAGATCTATGTCGACGAACGTGGATTTTCCGCGGTTGCCGCCGGCGGCGTTTACCAGTATGTGGGGGCCGCCTAAGGCAGCCGCGGTGGCGTCCAGGGCCTTGCGCACCGATTCCTCGGACAGCGCATCCACCTCTACGGGCAGTATGGCGTCGGCCTTGCCCTCAAGGCCCGGTATCTCAAGGAGGCGGGCCTTGGCCGACTGTGCGAACTCGAGCTTTATATCCCAGAGCGCCACCTTGGCGCCGGCCTTGAGAAAGGCGTCGGACATGGCCCAGGCTATGACGCCGCCGCCGCCGGTAATGGCCACGGTCTTGCCCTCATAGGAAAACATGGTATCGAGGTAATTCATCTGGTAGCTCCTTATTTGACGAAATGCTTCTTAAAGCGCATGAACGTAGGCAGGCCGCCTTCCATTACGGGCTGTACTTCTCCCATGATGAGCGGCCGCGCGTAGTCGATAAATTCCTGCCGTACCGAGTAGCCGTCGTCCCCTATCCATTCCTTGGGGAAGAGCTTTTCGCCGTTGGCCACCTGCGACAGCTCGGCCAGGCTCGTATCGCAGCCGTAGGCTTTGCCGGGCTTCCGCACGAGGGTGACCATCTTGCCGCTCTCGCCGGCAAGGGCCAGGCGCACGGCGGTCTGGCCCACCAGGTAGGCTTCCTGGCTATCGGTCAGGCTGGCGAAGTGCATGCCGGTGCGCTGTATGGTGGAGGGTATGGCGAAGCGGGCCTTCACTTTTAGCTCGCTCTCCACGAAGGCCTTTATGTAGTTGGCGGCCCCGCCCAGCTGGGTGTGGCCGAAGGCGTCCTTGGCAAAATCGCCCTTCTGCTCCGCTATGTAGCTGCCGTCGGGGTTTTTCGTGCCCTCGGACACCACGATGACGCAGCGCTTTATGGTATCCAGGTAGTGCCTCACCCGCGCCTTGAAGCGCTCGGGGTCGAAGGGCACTTCGGGCAGCAGGATAATGTGGGGGGCGTCCTCTTCGGAGCGCTTGGCCAAGGCGGTGCCCGCCGCTATCCAGCCGGCGTTGCGGCCCATGGCCTCGATGACGTTCACCGTGTCCGCGGTGTAGAGGGCCTCGGTATCGCGTCCGGCCTCCATGGTCATGGCGGCCAGGTACTTGATGACGCTGCCGTAGCCGGGACAGTGGTCGGTAAAGGCCAGGTCGTTATCGATGGTCTTAGGCACGCCCATGGCCCGGAACTCGTAGCCTTCCTTGAGGGCGAGACGGTTCACCTTATC
>JBGSKZ010000808.1:0-1235 GCA_041741035.1 Treponematales bacterium | reverse complement strand
CGCCTCCAGGCCGGCGAGGCCGTCGAGGCCGCTGACGGAACGCTGGTGCGGCCCGAGGAGGTCTTGGGCGAGCGGCGCACCGGCCGCAAGGTGAGCTACGTTACCGATACGCTGTATTTCCCCGAAGTCGCTTCAGAGGTGGCTGACTCGGACCTGCTCGTGTGCGAGGGCATGTTCGAGAACGAGCTCTTGCCGAGCGCCGTGGAGAAGAAGCATATGACCGCCGAGCAGGCCGCTTTGATAGCGAAGGCCGCCGGCGGGGTGAAGCAGCTCGGGCTCATACACTTCAGCCCCCGTTACAACGATCATGACCTGAAGCTACTCCTGGCGGAGGCGCGCGCGGTATTCCCCGACACGGTGCTTACCAGGGACCGTATGTGCTTCCCCATAGAATACATAGACTGAAGAGGACGATATGATTGAAGTACAAGCCTTAACTAAGCGCTACGGCGCTTTCGAGGCCGTACGCGGCGTGAGCTTCACGGTGGGAGACGGCCAGATCATAGGGCTGCTCGGCCCCAACGGCGCGGGCAAGACCAGTATCATGAAGGTGCTCACCGGCTTCCATAGGCCCAGCGAGGGCAGGGCCCTCCTCAACGGCCTCGACGTCATGGAGGAGCCGGTGGCGCTCAAGGCCCTGGTGGGCTATCTGCCCGAGGGCGTGCCGCTCTACGGCGATATGACCGTGGCCGAGTACCTGCTGTTCATAGCCGAGGCGCGCTCGCTGCCGGCCGAGGGCAGGCGGGCGGCGCTCGACAAGGCAATGGGCGCCTGCGGGCTGTCGGGCATGGCCGACATACGTATAGAGCACCTGTCCAAGGGCTACCGCCAGCGGGTGGGCCTTGCCCAGGCTATAATCCACGATCCCGCCATCCTTATCCTGGACGAGCCTACGACGGGCTTGGATCCCAATCAGATACTCGAGATACGGTCGCTCATACGCTCGCTGGGCGCCAGCAAGACGGTTATCCTCTCTACCCACATACTCCAGGAAGTAGAAGCCCTCTGCGGCGAGGTGCTCATCCTGAACGAGGGGCGCATCGTGGCTCAGGGCTCGGCGGGCAAGCTGGCCCAGGATATGCATGGCGACGAGCGTTTCGACGCCCTGCTGCGCGGCCCGGGCTTCGGGCCATTAAGCGCCTTCGCCACGGCCCGGGGCTATGCCGGCTTTTCCCTTGAGGAGCTCGCCGGCGGCAAGGCCCGGGCGCGCTTCAGCGTGCGTGCGGGCGGCGGCG
>JBGSKZ010000807.1:0-8194 GCA_041741035.1 Treponematales bacterium | reverse complement strand
CGGCGCCGACTACGCCCCCGGCGGAGAGCCGACGCTATCCTTTTCTCAAGCGCGCCTCGTGCCCACCCCGCGGGAGCTTTCCAGCGATTGCGGCGTGGCCCTGCGCTTCCCGCCCGGCATCGAGGGGGCTATGGAGGCCTTGCTCGAAGGCGCAGCGCTGCCCTATGAGCGTATCGTTGCCTCTTCGCATTAATGGGCATTTGACAATAACAAGGCCCGGGTTTAGTATCGGTGTAAGGCAGGGGGCGGTTATGGCGGGCACGAAAAAAATCGGCATTATCATATGCGAGCGCTATAAAAGCTGCGCGGGCGGCAAGTGTTTCCGCGCGCTTAGGCAGCGCGAAGGCGCTTTTTCCATCTACGGACAGGATGAGCTTGAGCTCGTGGGTTATACGGGCTGCGGCGGCTGCCCCGGCGGGGCCATAGAATACGCGGGCGAGGAAATGCTGAAGAACGGCGCCCAGGCCATACACCTAGCGACGGGCTTCGTGGTAGGCTATCCGCCCTGCCCGCATATCGATTTTTTCAAGCGCTTCCTGGAGGCGCGCTACGGGGTACCGGTCGTAATAGGCACGCATCCCATACCGGAAAAGTACTATCAGCTGCATGGTCAGCTCGGTACCTGGAAGGATCACGCCTGGAAAAGCATCCTAGCGCCTACGCTCGCCGACGAGGCCGTGCGTAAAGCCTATAACTAGAGCCTAGCGCTTAGGCAGGCGCTTCACGCGACGAGGGGCTTAGGATGCCGTAAGGCCGTATTTACGGCGCTGGTTTTCAAGCACGGTCGCCTCCGCGCAGGCGGCCATATCGAGTATGCAGGGGGCTACGAGGCGGTACTCCACTAGAGTACCGCGCTTTTCGTCGTCTATGAGCCCCGCCGCCTTCAGTTGCGACAGGTGCTTTGAAGCTACCGATTTGTCTATGCCCACTTCGGCGGCGAGTTCACATACGCACCAGTGCCTATCCCTTAGCTTATCCAGCATAAAAATGCGCATAGGGTGGGCCAAGGCCTTAAACATATCCGCTTTTAGGCTATAGCGCCGCCTCTGCTGTTCATCCATAGTGTTAATGTTGCAATGTTTTGAAACACTTGTCAAGTTGACGCTTGACAAGTTCGTGCATTGTTTCCATAATTTGAAACAAGAGGAATTCATGGATACTATCCTACTGTACGCTCTCGCCGGCGCGGCCCTCTCGTGGTCCCTGATTAAGGACAAGACCAAGACGAAGGCGGCCTTGAAAAAGGCATGGAAGGCTTTTGAGGGCATAACTCCGCAGCTCATAGCCGTGCTGGCCATCGTATCCGCGACGCTCGCCGTCCTCGATACGCGTACCATTTCGCGCTTCATTGGCGAGAGTTCAGGGGCTTTAGGCATACTCCTGGCCTCCGCGGTAGGCGCGGTAACCCTCATACCCGGCTTCGTGGCCTTTCCCGCGGCCGCGGCGATCCTGGCAGAAGGCGCAGGGCTTACGCAGATAGCCGCCTTCGTGTCCAGCCTCATGATGGTGGGCGTGGTAACCCTCCCCATGGAGATGAAGTACTTCGGCAAACGAGCCACGCTGGCCAGGAACGGCCTCGCATTTCTCTTCTCCTTTGTAGCGGCCGCCTTCGTAGGCTGGGCGGCGTAACTATGAGCAAACTAGTACGACGATACCTGCCGGCTCTGGCCGCGCTGGCTGGCTTTATCCTGTTCATCGGCCTTTTCACGCTCTGGCGCGCAAAGGCGCTCGATGCCCTGCGCTTTCAGGCCGCTACCATGCTCTTCGTCATTCCGCCCATATTCATCCTGCTTGGCTTGCTCGACGTGTGGGTGCCGCGGGAGCGCATGGTCAAATTTATGGGGCCGGGTTCGGGCCTGAAAGGAACCGTCCTGGCCTTCCTGCTCGGTTCGTTCGCGGCCGGCCCCCTCTATGGCGCTTTCCCCTTCGCGGCGGTGCTTATGAAGAAGGGCGCGAGCCTCACGAACATCCTGATATTCATCGGGGCCTGGTCGACTACCAAGATACCTATGATACTTTTCGAGATTTCCGCGCTGGGCCTGCGCTTCGCGCTGTCGCGCCTGGCTATAGACCTCGTAGGTATTGCCCTGATCGCCTGGGCCATCAAGGCGGTTCTGCCCAAGCCCGAGATCGATCGCATATACGCGGCCGCGTCGCTCTTAGACTGAGCGCTCGAAGGAATTTCATCTATGGAGGTTACTATGAAGGTACAGATTTTGGGATCCGGTTGCGCGAAATGCAAGCTGCTTGAGCAGCACGCCCGCGAGGCGGTGGCCGAGCTCGGCATAGACGCGGAAATCGTCAAGCTAAGCGATATCGACGAGATTATGGAAATGGGCGTTATGATGACGCCCGCCCTGGCCATAGACGGCCAGGTGAAGAGCGTAGGCAAGGTGCTTACGAAGGACCAGGTAAAGGCCTACCTGGACGGAGGTAAATTCCATGCCCTGTAGCTGCGGGAGCGACGCTCCGATTAACTTGATTTATGCTTGCTCAGGCGCGGCCAATACCGGTAACCTAGCCGATCAGG
Source organism: Treponematales bacterium (assembly GCA_041741035.1). Classification (GTDB taxonomy): domain Bacteria; phylum Spirochaetota; class Spirochaetia; order Treponematales; family UBA12059; genus UBA5200. The sequence goes on along the minus strand of JBGSKZ010000807.1, from coordinate 5,664 downwards.
TTATGCGCGCGCTTAATCGCGACAAAGTCGGCAGCAGTACCTGCCTAGCCGCCCTGGGCGCGGATCTTTCCGGTTTTATCCAGTCGGCCAATAGCGCGACGAAGAACATAGTCCTCGATGGCTGCAAGGTAGCCTGCGGCAAGAAGATTTTCGAAAAGAACGGCCTGCCTTTTTACCACTATGTCATGACCGATTTCGATGTGGAAAAGGGCAAAACGCCGATTACCGGCGAGCTTATCGAGGCCGTGGCCGAGCGGGTGGCGAATCGGATACTGGCATGAGCGCAAAAGAATTGTCCCCTAACAAGAAGCTGCTCATCGTCGCGGGGGTATTCCTCGCCGCGTATTTCATACCCTGGGGCAGCGCCCGAGTCTTAGGCGCCACGAGCGAAGCATTCCTCATGTTGGGCGAATACGCGCGCGAGCACGTGCTGTTGTGCCTGGTGCCCGCCATGTTCATAGCCGGGGCCATTACCGTCTTCCTCAATCAGCAGGCGGTTATGCGATACCTGGGCCCCGACGCCAAGCGCCTTAGCGCCTACGGCGTGGCCTCGGTATCGGGCGCCATACTGGCCGTATGCTCCTGTACCGTGCTGCCTATATTTAAAGGCATTTATAAAAAAGGCGCGGGCATTGGCCCGGCGGTAGCCTTCCTGTATTCAGGCCCGGCCATCAATATTTTGGCCATCGTGCTTTCCGCCAAGGTGTTCGGCTGGAAGCTCGGCCTGGCCCGCGCCGTGGGCGCCGTGGTTTTTTCCATAGTCATCGGCCTCGTCATGGCCCTCATATACCGCAAGGAAGACAAGCAGCGCGCCACCGACGCGCGCCTGTTCGCCAAACCCGACGAGCTGCCCGCGCGAAGCCTAGGCCAGATGATCGTATACATGGCCAGCATGGTGGGCATACTCGTTTTCGTGAATTGGGCGAATTCCAAAGGCGGCAGCCCCGCCTGGGACGCCATCTACGCGGCCAAATATTGGATTACGGGGGCTTTCGCCCTCGCGGCGCTCTATGCCCTCATTCGGTGGTTCAAGAAGGACGACCTGAGCGAGTGGGTAGTGGCCACGCGCGACTTTTCTCTGCAGATACTGCCCCTGCTCTTCGGCGGCGTGCTCGTGGCCGGATTCCTCTTGGGCCGACCCGGGCACGACGCCCTAATCCCTACCGAGTGGATAGCGGGGCTTTTAGGCGGCAATTCCTTGGCGGCAAACTTTTTCGCGTCGTTTTCCGGCGCGCTCATGTACTTCGCCACGCTTACCGAGATACCCATAATCCAGGGTCTCCTTGGCGCGGGCATGGGGCAGGGGCCGGCCTTGGCTCTGTTGTTGGCCGGGCCGAGCCTATCGCTACCCTCTATCCTTGTTATCAATGGCGAGCTCGGGTGGAAGAAAACCCTCAGCTACGTTTCGCTTGTGGTAGTATTGTCCACGCTGGCCGGCCTGGGCTTCGGCGCCTTGGCTTGACATAATTGGCAATACCGCCAAATAATCTAGGCGCCGCTATCGGGCGGCAGCGAAGGATGGTATATGAGCGATAGCCCCAAGGCAGGACTCGGCGTCTTTGCCAAATATCTATCCCTGTGGGTAGCCCTCTGCATAGCCCTGGGCGTGGCCATAGGCCATTTCCTGCCGGGCGTGCCGGCCTTCCTCGGGCGCTTTGAATACGCCCGGGTGTCCATACCCGTAGCCATACTCATCTGGCTCATGATCTATCCCATGATGCTAAAAGTGGATTTTACGAGCATAAAGAACGCGGGCAGGAAGCCTAAGGGCCTCATCGTCACCCTCGTCGTCAATTGGCTCATAAAGCCCTTTACCATGTACCTGATAGCCTGGTTTTTTCTTAAGGTGGCGTTCAAGGCTCTTATACCCGGGGATCTGTCCACGGAGTATTTAGCAGGCGCGGTATTGCTGGGCGCGGCGCCCTGCACGGCCATGGTGTTCGTGTGGAGTTACCTGTCCGACGGGGACCCCGGCTATACCGTCGTGCAGGTGGCGGTAAATGACCTCATCATACTCTTCGCCTTTACGCCCATCGTTGCCTTCCTTCTAGGCGTAAGCGAGGTGCGCGTGCCCCTCGATACCCTCATACTGTCCGTGGTGCTCTTCGTGGTCATACCCCTGGGCTTGGGCGCGCTTACGCGCTCGAGCCTCATAAAGAAGCGCGGCAAGGACTGGTTCGACGGCGTATTCGTCAAGAAATTCGACGGCATAACCGAAGGCGGGCTCCTGTTGACCCTGGTCATACTCTTCGCCTTTCAAGGCGACGTGATCTTGGCCAATCCGCTGGCTATCGCGCTCATAGCCGTTCCTCTCGTCATACAGACCTATTTAATATTCTTCATAGGCTTCGGCTGGGCGCGGGCCTGGAAGGTGCCCTACGCTATCGCGGCTCCCGCGGGCATGATCGGGGCATCCAACTTCTTCGAGCTCGCGGTGGCGGTAGCCATAAGCCTCTTCGGCCTCTCGTCCGGAGCCGCCCTGACCACCGTGGTGGGCGTGCTCGTCGAGGTGCCCGTCATGCTGAGCCTGGTGAAGATTGCCAGGGCGACGAGGAAAAGCTTTCCCGCTGATGCGACGGGAAGCGCCTAGACCGCCGGGACGGCACGGTGTCAAAAGGGATAGACTTTTTAAGCGTTAAAGGCAGCCTCCCCCGAACCGAGGGCGTACTCAATTTAAGCCCGAGCGAGGCGCTGGCTTATCTCGGGCAGGGGGCGGTACTCGTGGATATCAGAGAGGCCTACGAGACCAACTTCCGCGTCTTTGACGTGCCGGAGGCTATATACCTGCCGTGGACCGTCTTCGCCTCCTCCTTAACGGCCCTACCGCTAGATCGCCCCCTCATTTTAGCCGACGCCTCCGGCATCTACTGCCGCGAGGCGGCCAGCCTGCTCAGGAGCGCCGGTTACGGCAACGTGGCCAAGCTTTCTGGCGGCATGATAGACTGGGACGCGGAGGGCCTGCCCGTACGCAAGGACGAGGATTTCGAGCTGCGAGGCCAATGCGCCTGCAAGCTCAAGACGAGGGTGGGGGCCAATCCCCTGCTTGATAAGCATACGGCGCGGCCCTGAATTGACGATGCCCTTTCCAGCTCTCAATTTGGGCATAGGCGAGCGTCCCTGAAGCTTATAAGCCGCATTTGCGCCTCGTCCCACAGATTGAGCCGTAGCGATTTAAGGCTCTTTCCCACGCTGAGCGGCGCGACTGCCTGAACCTCCGGTGTCGAGTCGAAGCATTCCTGAAGATTGTAGTTCGGTATGCGCGGGCGCAGGTGATGGATATGGTGCAGGCCGATATTCCCCGAGAACCATTGCAGGAGGGCGGGCAGCTTATAAAAGGAGCTTCCGGCCATAGCCGCCTGCTGCGCCTGCCAATCGTCGGAACGGGCCCAGTATGCGGGATCGAACTGATGCTGCACATAGAACAGCCATATACCCCCGAACCCGGCAAAGAACATAACGGGCATTTGCACGAGCAGATAGGTACGCAGGCCTATAGTCAGCGAAGCGATTACGGCGATGGCGAGCAGGGCGATATCGGTGCGTATGACGCTGAGTACCTGCCTCCTGCCCGCGCCCTTGCTGGGAAAGCGCTGGCTTATGATGAAGGCGAAAAGCGGACCCAGGCCGAACATGACCAAGGGATGGCGGAATAACCGATAGCCCAGCCTGACCGTCCATCGGGCGGTCTTATACTCGTCAAGGGTCATAGTCCATACGTCGCCGACGCCGCGGCGGTCGAGGTTGCCCGAAGTCGTATGGTGCATGCCATGGGAATGCCGCCAATCGCCGTAGGGGGTGAAGGTGAGCACGCCGAGCAATCCGCCTAGACGGTCCATGGCCTTCCTTGATGCCAAGAATGAGCCGTGACAGCAGTCGTGGAAGAAGATAAACAGCCTTACTAAGAAGCCTCCCGCGGGGAGGGCGATCAGCAGGGTGATCCAGTACGGCCAGTCGCGAGCGACCGATACGATCATCAGCGCTATCAAGGCGAAATAGGGCAGCATGGTATTGGCAAGCTGTATAGCGGCCCTGCGCGTACTCGGTTTCTCGAAACGCGCCATGCTCGCTACCCAATCCGGCGTAGCCTTGGGCGCCGCATCTTCTATAGTTTTGTCAGTCATAAAGTGTACCTCGTATATATATGACCGAATCGATTGGGTAAAGGTTGCGCCTTCGGTTGACGCTAAACGTCCCATGCCGTAAGCTCGGCATAGGCGGGAGTTGGGCCTAGGCGCAACTAGGCACGGGGCGCAACGGGGCGTTAGGCGGCTCGCAAGCCCTCGACCTTAGCCGCGCGAAGGAGCAGTCATGGCCGTATATGTGAATCGTTCGCTCAACCTCAAGAAAATCAGCCTCATAGGCTTCGACATGGACTATACCCTCGTGCGCTACGACGCGAACGCCTTCGAGGCCTTGGCCCACGCTTACGCCGCCAAACTCCTGGTCAAGGACTACGGCTACCCGGCGGCCATAGCGGAACTGGCCTTCGATGCGCAGCGCGCCATGGTGGGCCTCGTCATAGACACGCGCAACGGCAACCTCCTTAAGCTCAGCCGTTACGGCAAGGTTAAGACGGCCTTCCACGGTCTTACGCCCCTGGATTTCAGGCTCATGCAGCGCATATACCAGAACGTGGCCATAGAGCTGTCCGATCCGAGCTTCGTGCCGCTCGATACGCTCTTCGCCATATCCACCGGCGTGCTCTATTCGCAGATAGTCGAGCTTAAGTCTCATGGGCTTGAGCTTCCCGACTACGCGGACCTGGCCCGAAGCGTGGGCGAAGCCGTGGATCAGGTGCACCGCGACGGGAGCCTGAAGGAGGCTATAAAGGCGGATTTCGCCCGCTTCGTTATCCAGGATCCCCTGGTGCCGCGGCTCCTCGAGCGCTACAAGGACTACGGCAAGAAGCTTATGATCATCACCAATTCGGATTACGACTATACCAAGGCCCTCATGGAATACGCCATGGACCCCTTCTGGAAGAGCCATAAGGGCTGGCGCGAGGTATTCGACCTGGTCATCACCTTCGCCGACAAGCCGCGCTTTTTCGAGCGGCCCAGCCGCTTCCTCCGCATAGATCCCGATACCGGGCTCATGAGCAACCACGAAGGCTCGGTGGCGAGCGGCCTCTACCAGGGCGGCTGGTTCAAGCCACTCCAGCGCGACCTGGGCCTAGAGGGCCGGGAGATACTCTACTTAGGCGACCATATCTACGGCGACGTCGTGTCCATAAAGAAGCGCTGCGATTGGCGCACCGCCCTCGTCCTCGACGACCTTGAGCGCGAGATAACGAGCCTTGAGGAAGCCAAGGGCTTGCAGCAGGAAATCGACCGGCTCATGGAGCGCAAGGAGCAGATAGAGGCGGAGATCAACCGCATGGACATGGAGCGTTACGAGGGCAAGCCCGGCGACCGCGCCAGCCTGGACAGGCTTTTCGAGGAATCGGATCGCATAAACCAGGACATATCAGACCGCCTCGTGGAGCACCGCAAGCATTTCAACCCCTACTGGGGCGAAGTGCTGCGCGCCGGCCAGGAGGAAAGCCGCTACGCCGGGCAGATAGACGACTACGCGTGTATATACATGACCAAGGTGGCCGACCTCTATCATTATTCCCCGAAAAACTACTTCCGGCCCCGGCGCAGGCTCCTGCCCCACGAGCGG
>JBGSKZ010000806.1:0-4802 GCA_041741035.1 Treponematales bacterium | reverse complement strand
CGTCCGAGGCCGCCTTGGCGCCTATAGGCGCGGCATCGCCGGTCCAGGGGCTAGGCCCGTCCCCCCCGCCAAAGCAGGAGACCGATAGGCCTCCCCAGAGGGCCGCCAGGCAGGCGAGGCGCAAGCCGCGTAGGGTACGGCGGGCGGGGCGGGGACGGCGCATCGGCTTCCCTTATTCCACCGTCACGCTTTTTGCCAGGTTCCGCGGCTGGTCCACGTCGCGGCCAAGCTCGAGCGCGCAAAAGTAGGCGAAGAGCTGCAGCGCTACGATCATGGTGAAGGGCTGCATGCGGCTGTCGCTCTTGGGAACCGGTATGTAATCGTCGGCGATGGAGGCGACGAGGTCGTCCCCCGCTTCCGCCAGGGCAATGACCGGGCCGCCGCGAGCCTTGATCTCCTTCATGTTGCTTATGGTCTTCTCGCGCAGCTGATCGTTGGGAACGAGGAAGACGCTGGGCGTTTCGGGGCTCACGAGCGCTATGGGGCCGTGCTTGATTTCGCCCGAGGCGTAGCCTTCCGCATGAATATACGAAATCTCCTTGAGCTTAAGCGCGCCTTCCAGGGCTATGGGGTAGAGGAGACCGCGACCCAGGAAGAGGAAGTCCTGGGCGCGGCAGTACTTCTTGGCCAGGGCCTGCACGGCGTCGCGCTGTAGAAGCGCTTCCTTGACGAGGTCGGGCACCGCCTTGAGCTGCTCTAGGAAGCGCTGCCCCTCGTAGTGCGACATATCGTGCATGCGCGCGAAGCTGAGGGTGAGCAGGTAGAAGGCGGCGAGCTGGCTCGTGAAAGCCTTGGTGGACGCCACGGCTATCTCCGGACCGGAATGCACGTACACGCCGCCCTGGCTCTCGCGGGCTATGGTGGAGCCGACGACGTTGCATATGCCGAGCACCGTGCCGCCCCGCCTTTGTATCTCGCGCATGGCATAGAGCGTATCGGCAGTCTCGCCCGACTGGGATACCGCGAAGTAGAGGCTGTTAGGCTCGACCACGGGATTCCGGTAGCGCAGCTCGCTGGCCAGCTCGGCCTGCGCCGGTAGGCGTGCCACCGCTTCCATGAGCTGGCAGCCTACGAGGCCGGCGTGCCAGCTGGTGCCCGCGGCTATGACGCGTACGCGTTCGATGGCGTGCAATTCTTTTTTGCTCAGGTCAAGGCCGCTCAGCTTGGCGCAGCCGTATTCGGCGTCCATGCGGCCCGAAAGCGCGCGCGCTATGGACTCGGGCTGCTCGAATATTTCCTTCTCCATGTAGCAGGAGAAGCCTTCCTTCTCTATGGCCTCGAGCTCCCAGGCCACGTGGTCCACCTTGGGGTCCACCGGGCGGTCGTCGCCGTCGCTTACCCGGAATTCGTTGGGCGACAGGCTTACCACCTCGCCGTCGTTGATGTACACGACTTTCTTGGTATGGGAAAGCATGGCGGTGACGTCGCTGGCAAGGAACATTTCGCCTTCGCCCACGCCCAGCACGAGGGGGCTGCCGTTTCGCGCGCCGACTATGCGTCCGGGCTCGTCCGCGTGGATGCAGGCTATGCCATAGGTGCCCTTGAGATGCTTGAGGCAGGACTTGAGCGCGCTTTCGAGCGCGCTTTCGAGCGCGCCGTCGTAGTGGTAGGCTATGAGATGGGCTATGACCTCGCTGTCGGTGTCGCTCTTGAAGGTAGCGCCTTCCTTCTCTAGCATTTCCTTGAGGGCCATATAGTTTTCTATGATGCCATTGTGGACTATGGCGATCTTGCCCGAGCCGTCGCAATGGGGGTGGGCATTCTGGTCGCTTACGCTGCCGTGCGTGGCCCAGCGGGTATGGCCTATCCCGCAGTGCCCCTGCAGGTCTTTGGGCACCGCCTGCCGCAATTCGGCGATCTTGCCCTTTTTCTTGATAACCGTTACGGGTTCGCTGCCGTACGCCGTATAATCGGCATCGCGCTGGAGCGCGATGCCCGCCGAATCGTAGCCCCGGTATTCGAGGCGCTTGAGGCCGTCCACGAGTATACGGGACGCCTGGCGGGGGCCGGTATAGCCCACTATTCCGCACATATAAGATCCTTTCTGTCCGCGATCCCGCCGCATGGTAATGCCGGATGGCGGCTCTTCCGCTGCGGCGCTTATTGCGCCGGCGCGGTATGACCAGGGTAGCTTCGGCGGCCTCGCGCGTCAAGCGCATTCCATAAGGGGCGCGCTTGTATGCACGGACCGCATTTGCCATACTAGCCTATCATGCGGAACGAAAAAAAACCGGCCGACGATTATATGCGCCTGCGCGTGGCCAGCACTACGAGCACCATGGACGACGCGCGGCGCTTGTCCGCCATCCATCCCTGCGGCGTGGTACGTGCCGATTATCAGAGCGGCGGGCGGGGAAGGCTCGCGGGCAGGAAATGGTCGAGCGAAGCGGGGCAGGGACTTACTTGCACCGTTTGGATGACCCGGGAGCGCTACGCCGCGACCGCCGGTCAAGGAAACGCTCCGCCGCCTTTGGCCGCCGGCCTTGCCTTGCGGCGCGCCCTGCTCCGCTGGGCCGAACGCGAAGGCAGGCCCTTCCCCGGCGGCATAAGCGTAAAGTGGCCTAACGATCTCCTGTGCGGAAACAAGAAGCTCGCGGGTATACTCTGCGAAGGCGCAGGCGATAGCCTGCTGATGGGCATGGGGGTGAATCTCGCCCAGACCTCGTTCAGCGCCGCGTACGCTACCGTCCCGAGCTCGGTTTTCCTTGAATGCGGCGCCGCTCCCGACGGAGGCGAGCTCGTGGAGCTCCTGCTCGATGAGCTCGCGCTGCATGGCGAGGCCTTGCCTCCCTGGCTAGACGAGATCAATGGGGCTTTGGCATGGAAAGGCCTCGCCGTTACCTTCAGCCCGGGGATAGGCTCCGGAGAGACGGTACGCGGCATCCTTCGCGGCCTAAACTCTTCCGGCGCCCTCCTGCTCGCGGCCGACGGCGAAGAAATGGCCTGCGTATCGGGAGAGCTACGGCTTAGCTCTTATTGACGAGTGAGCATTGGCATAGTAAGGTTGTCTCGTATGTCCAAGAATGAGCTTCCCGAAGACCCGGCGGACGGCATAACCGGCTTCTTCCAAAAAATACTCGGCATTTTCGGCATGGCCGATCCGGAAATGGATAAGAAGCGCCTCGTACGCCAGATCGGCAAGGATCTGGGCCACACGCGCTACCGCTTCTATAAGCCCAAGACCGGGGAAGCCTTGCCCGGCCTGGCCCGCTTTTTCTACGAATGCTATAAGATAATCGCGCCCGCCCAGGTGTTGCTTACCAACGCGGCGCAAAGCGGCGTGCTAAAATCCTTCGTCATCGAGACCTTCCTCGGCAAGGAGCAGCGCGCCTTATCGGAGCGGCTGACCGATGAGTTCATCAAGGAAAAGGCTAAAACGGTATCGCTACGCGACCTGCAGGAGAGCGTGAAGCAGGACATGCTCAGTTTCTTCTCGGCCTTTGACGCCGAGAAGACTATGCAGATAGACAACGCCTATTCCACGCTCCTTTCGTTCATCAATTTCATGAACTTCGACTTCTTCTTCCTGCTAAAGAAATTCGATTCCAACGTAGCGGAGAGGAATTTCAGCTACACGCCGAAATTCGACTCTATATCGGGAGACTACATAGCCGACGACCTGCACGATTTTTTGGAAGTGTTCCTGCCCCTTAACCTGGACGCGGACTGGAAACGCATATTTACGGCTTTAAAGGAATACAGGAATATGGACGTCATCCAGGTGGACGCCTGGGTTAAGCTCATTCCGGCGCTTAACGACCTGCGCACGAGCGGCGTGCTGGAACAGATCGTGCGGCACGTCAAGAAAGATCCATATATAAGCGTATCGCCCCGCCTTACCGGCGAGCGCATAGTCGAGCCCTTCATAGACAAGCTTAAGAACCAGACTTCCATGCTCATACAGAAGATCGTGCAGGAGCGCAGGAATTCGAAGATCGATGAGCTAGCCAAGGCCGTATTCGGCACGTCCGTAGTCCTGCGCCTTAAGAATTATACCGACAGGGCAAACACGGCCTATGCCAAAAAACTCCTGGGCGGCTATACCCAGACCCAGGCGCTCAATTACCTGAAGGCCTACCTGATCGACTACTTCAAGAAGGACATACGCGAGCTGGTGGACATATTGCTCATACGCGGGCAGTGGTCCACGAACATTCAGTCTCAGCAGCTGTCAGACGGCTACCACGCCCTGCTCGAAGTGTCGGAAGGCATACTCCAGTTCGACGACGGGCTGGCTGACGACGGGGATATGGGCACCCGGCTGCGCAGCGCCATGATGAAAAGCGACCGCGACAAGGAACAGATTAAGTACGTGCGCCAGCTCCTGAAAGACGTGAACGACAAGGCCTTGGCCTTGGTAAACAAGGCGGCCATTAACCTCATCAACGTGGGCAGGCACATCAAGAGCATGATAGACGACCTCGGCAAGCCCCACCATGAAGTGATACTGAACTGGAAGGAAGTCGAGAACGCCGCGGGCAAGCCCATGAAGGACACGCTTACCGACATATATAAAAAAATATATTACATGGTCCAGCTTTTGCAATATTACGTCAAAGAGGATAAAGAATAGTTAGTTCCCCGAACCTTATTGCTAACGCAAGCAAGGAGTAGCTAGCGCGCGTATTGGCTCCATGGAGGTAACCACCATGGAGCCACCGTTCTGTCCCAATCCCCGCTGCGCCCACCACAACGATAGCCGGAAAGACTATCGGAACTATTGGCGCAAGTTCGGCTTCCACGACACCCTTGTCGTTGGACCCGTCCAGCGCTTCCGCTGCAAGGCCTGCGGCAAGACCTAT